>DASYSI010000051.1:0-7057 GCA_036003485.1 Burkholderiales bacterium
TTGTTCCTGACCGCCGGGATGGGAGGCGGTACCGGCACGGGTGCCGCACCGGTAGTCGCCGAGATCGCGCGCGAGCTCGGAATCCTCACCGTGGCGGTGGTGACCAAGCCGTTTGCGTTCGAAGGCAAGCGTCAAAAAATCGCGCAGCAAGGCCTCGACGCGCTTGCGCAGCATGTCAATTCGCTGATCGTGATCCCGAACGACAAGCTGATGCAGGTGCTCGGCAACCAGGTCACGCTCGACGAGGCATTTCGCGCCGCGAACGACGTGCTGCACGGCGCGGTCGCGGGGATTGCCGAAATCATCAGCTGTCCGGGCATGATCAACGTCGATTTTGCCGACGTGAAGACGGTCATGTCGGAAACCGGTCTTGCGATGATGGGCTCGGCCAAGGCGGCCGGTACCGATCGCGCGCGCATGGCGGCAGAACAGGCGGTCGCATGTCCGCTGCTGGAAGACATCGACATCGCCGATGCGCGAGGTGTGCTGGTCAACATCTCGGCGAGCAAATCATTGTTCCAGTTGCAGGAGATGTACGATGTGATGGATGTGATCAAGGCATTCGCATCCGAATCCGCAACGGTCATTGCCGGCACGGTATACGACGACTGTCTGGAAGATGAGCTGCGAGTGACCATCGTCGCGACCGGACTCGGCAAGACCACGACCCGGCTCCAGCCGAAGCCACTCACGATGGTGATGCAGGCCACGGGCACCGACGGTGCGCCGACGGGGAACGTGAATTACGAGGAACTCGAGCAGCCTGCGGTCATGCGCCGTAACCGCAATCAGACCGTCGAGGCGATGCGGCAATCGGGAGTCGAAATGCTGGATATACCGGCGTTTCTGCGCAAGCAAGCCGACTAGGAGGGACTTGGCAGCAACCACCCGGCAACGATGGACTCTAAAGGATAGGCGCTAAGCGCCTCAAGGCTCGCGCCTGCATGTGGTGGCACGACCTGTGATTTTGCGTGTCGCGCATTCGCCATGATAAAATTATTTTTTCAAGGACCCTAAAAATCAAAGAGTTAATTGAAATGATCCGGCAGCGCACGCTGAAAAGTATCATCCGCACCACGGGTGTCGGACTCCATACCGGCGAAAAAGTCCTTATGACTTTGCGCCCGGCTCCGCCCGACACCGGCATCGTTTTTTGCCGTGTCGATCTGCCGCAACCGGTCGAGATCAAGGCTGATCCCTACCATGTCGGCGATACCCGGCTGTCTTCGTGCCTCGAGCACGAAGGCGTGCGGGTATCGACGGTCGAGCACTTGATGTCCGCGCTTGCCGGTCTTGGCATCGATAATCTGTACGTCGATGTATCCGCGGGCGAAGTCCCGATAATGGATGGCAGCGCCGGTCCATTCGTCTTCTTGCTGCAATCTGCGGGAATCGAAGAACAGGCGGCCGCGAAAAAATTCATTCGTATTCTGCGGCCGGTCGAAGTCATAGACGGTGACAAGTCTGCGCGCTTCGTGCCGCATCACGGTTTCAAGATCGAATTCAGCATCGATTTCGACCATCCGGTGTTCGAAAACTCGGCCAAGTCGGTATGCGTCGATTTCGCGACCACTTCATACGTGCAGGAAGTCAGCCGCGCGCGCACCTTTGGTTTCATGCAGGAAGTCGAATGGATGCGCGCACAGGGTCTTGCGCTCGGTGGATCGCTCGATAATGCAATCGTGCTCGACGAGTACCGCGTGCTCAATAACGACGGATTGCGCTATGACGACGAATTCGTCAAGCACAAGGTGCTCGACGCGATCGGCGATCTTTATCTGCTCGGCCATCCGGTGATCGGTGCGTTCGCCGCGCACAAATCGGGGCACGCGCTCAATAATGCGCTGTTGCGGCATCTGCTGGAGTGTAAAGACGCGTGGGAATACGTCGGTTTCGAACACACCGAAGACGCTCCAGCGTTCGTTTCTTCGACCCAGCCGGCGCTCGCATAAGCACTCGTCCTCTCAAGCGTCTGTCGCGCGCGCCGAAGAGCGGGATGTGAGCTTCTTAGCGTTCGCCTAGAGCGGGGAAATTTGCATCATGTTCGTCTTGCGCCTGATCGGATTTTTATTGTTGATCACGATCGGCGCATCGCTCGTGACCTATCTGCTCACCCGCAACCGGCGTTACCTGACTTTCGCCTGGCAGGTGCTCAAGTATGGCGTGGTGATGGCGATCATCGCGCTTGCGTTCCTGCTGTTCGATCGTCTGGTCATGATCGTGTGACGCCCGTCAGTTTTTTTCGCGCTGGCGCGCCGCCAGATTAAGCAGGGCCTGCTTTAACGGTGTGGCCTCAAGTTCGGCCGCGAGCCGTTCCAAATTCGCTATAGATTCAGGGCTTAACGGTTTCGGCGCGCGCCCGGCCCGAGGTTGCGGCTGGCCGTCCGTGACTTGCACTTCAATCCGGATTGAAGTAACCTTCTCCCCCTGCTGTTGGTAAGAAGTTAACAATCTAGGGACGAGCAGTTTAAGTTTCGCTGCAGTCGCCGCGTTTTCAGCCAGAAGGAAGAGGGTTCCCGCGCGTAATTGCTTGACGCAGCATGCTTGTGTCAGCTCCGGTGGCGCGAGTTTACGCAATACCTGATGCAGTTGGGTTATGCGCCTCGCTTCATGCGCCAGTGCGCGCAAGCTGTCCGAGGAGTTGAGGTAGAAATCGATTTTGTGGGCGGACACGGCTGAGATTGTGGGGTAATGATGAACATTATTCTAGTATCCGGGAAACTGTCCAGAGCGCGGACCATTACGCTTTCGACTTCGCATCTGATTGCGGGTACCACGGGAACGTTGCTCGGCATGCTGGTTCTCGCGTTCGGATTGCAATATTTCATGCTGCGCTATGCCGCAAGCCTCGACAGTCCCCTCCTCAATACGCTGATCCTGAGCACGCAGCAGGAACAGAACAATAAAACCCAAAGCTATCTGCGCGAAAACCTGAACGCGATGGCTTCCAAGCTCGGCCAAATGCAGGCGCAGCTGCTGCGGCTTGACACGCTCGGCGAACGTCTTGCCAAGAGCGCCGGCTTCAAACCGCAGGATTTCATGTTCGACCAGGCGCCGGCACGCGGCGGCGCCGTGTCGACCCTGCCGACCTACGATCTGTCGCTAAGCGACTTGAGCCGCCAGGTCGACCTGCTCACCCGGCAGATGGATGATCGCACCGAGAAGCTCGGGATTCTCGACACGCTGATGATCTTCGACAGCGCGAAGAAAAAATTGCTGCCCTCCGTGACTCCGGTCGAGGGCGGATGGTACTCATCGAACTTTGGCTGGCGTATCGACCCGTTCAATGGCGTGCGCGCATTTCATGAGGGAATGGATTTTATGGCCGAGGTCGGCACGCCGGCAGTTGCGGCGGCCGGCGGCGTGGTGATCTACTCGGATTCGCACCCCCAATATGGTAATATGATCGAAATCGATCACGGGAATGGGTTAATCACGCGTTACGCGCACTTGTCGAAACGTTTGGCTAAAATCGGCGATGTCGTGTTGAGCGGCGGGGAAATCGGCCAGGTAGGCAGCACTGGGCGCGCCACCGGCCCGCACCTGCACTTCGAAGTCCGCCAGAATGGAGCCCCGCTGAATCCTTCGCACTTCCTGCGATTACCCGGTTAGTGCGCTAAATCTGACTTCAGAAGGGGGTGGGGTGTTTCCCCACCCCTTTTTATTTAGGTAGATCACTTTAACGATTCATGATTACGGGCCTGCTCAAGAAAATTTTCGGCAGCCGCAACGAGCGGTTGCTGCGGCAATACATGCATTCGGTGCGCGCGGTCAACGCGCTCGAGCCCGAAATCGCGCAGCTTTCCGACGATGCGCTCAAGGCCAAGACTGCCGAATTCAAGCAGCGCCATGCCAACGGCGAAACGCTTGATCAGCTGTTGCCTGAAGCGTTCGCGGTGGTGCGCGAAGCGGGTAAGCGCGTGCTGCAGATGCGCCACTTCGATGTGCAGATCATCGGCGGCATCGCGTTGCACCAGGGCAAGATTGCCGAGATGCGAACCGGCGAAGGCAAGACGCTGGTGGCCACGCTGCCTGCCTATCTTAATGCGCTTTCAGGCAAAGGCGTGCACGTGGTCACGGTCAACGACTACCTGGCCAAGCGCGATTCCGAGTGGATGGGGCGCGTGTTCGGTTTTCTCGGTCTCACGGTCGGCGTAATTCTGTCGCAGATGGACCATGGCGATAAGCAGGGCGCATACGGCGCCGACATCACGTACGGCACCAATAACGAATTCGGTTTCGATTATCTGCGCGACAACATGGCAGCGACCGCCTCGGAGCGCTTTCAACGCGGCCTCAATTACGCGATCGTCGACGAGGTGGACTCGATCCTGATCGATGAAGCGCGCACGCCGCTCATTATTTCGGGACAGGCGGAGGACACCACCGAACTGTATTACCGCATGAATGAGATCGCGCCGCGGCTGACGCGCCAGAAAGACGAAAACAGCCCGGGCGACTATAGTGTCGACGAGAAAGCGCATCAGGTACTGCTGTCGGAGGCCGGTCACGAGCGTGCCGAGGCGCTGCTCGCCGAGGCGGGCTTATTGCCGCATGGCGGCAGCCTGTACGATCCGAGCAACATCAATCTGATGCATCATCTGTATGCGGCATTGCGCGCGCATTCGCTGTACCACCGTGATCAGCAATACGTGGCGCAGGAAGACGAAATCATCATTGTCGACGAGTTCACCGGACGCCTGATGCCGGGCCGGCGCTGGTCGGATGGCCTGCATCAGGCGGTCGAGGCGAAGGAAGGCGTGTCGATCCAGCGCGAGAATCAGACGCTCGCCTCGATCACGTTCCAGAATTATTTCCGCATGTATACCAAGCTCGCGGGCATGACCGGAACCGCTGACACCGAAGCGTACGAGTTCCAGCACATCTACCGGCTCGAGACCGTGGTGATTCCGACCCACAAGCCGATGATCCGCGACGACCGCATGGATCAGGTTTATCAGTCGCTGCGTGAGAAATACGAAGCGGTGATCAAGGACATCAAGGATTGCTACGATCGCGGCCAGCCGGTGCTGGTCGGCACCACCTCGATCGAGAATTCCGAACTGCTGTCCAAGATGCTCGATAAAGAGAAACTGCAGCACAACGTGCTCAATGCCAAGCAGCACGCGCGCGAGGCCGAGATCGTGGTGCAGGCGGGACGACCGAAGACGATCACCATTGCCACTAATATGGCGGGTCGCGGCACCGATATCGTGCTCGGCGGCAATCCCGAGCCCGAAATCAACCTGCTGCTCGCAGAAGCAAGTCTCGACCCGCCCGCGAAACAGAAGCGCGTCGAGGAAATCCGTCACAACTGGCAGAAGCTTCACAACCAGGTGGTCGCGGCCGGCGGGCTGCACATCATTGCCACTGAGCGCCACGAATCGCGGCGCGTCGACAACCAGCTGCGCGGGCGCTCGGGGCGCCAGGGCGATCCGGGCTCGAGCCGATTTTATCTCGCACTCGAGGATCCGCTGCTGCGGATTTTCGCTTCAGACCGCGTCGCGGCGATCATGCAGCGGCTCAAAATGCCGGACGGCGAAGCGATCGAGCACCCCTGGGTGACACGCGCGATCGAGAACGCGCAGCGCAAAGTCGAGGCGCGCAACTTCGACATGCGCAAGCACCTGCTCGAATACGACGATGTTTCCAACGACCAGCGCAAGGCGATTTACGAATCGCGCAACCAGCTGCTCGAATCGACCGACATCTCGGAGCGCATCACCGCGATTCGCGCCGAAGTCATCAATGGCTTCATGGCCCAGCACATTCCGCCCGAAAGCCTGGAAGAGCAGTGGGACATCGACGCGCTCGAGAAAACGCTGGTCGCAGAGCTGCAGCTCGAACTGCCGATCAAGCAGTGGCTCGCGGATGAAAACGATCTCGACGAGGACAAGCTGCGCGCGCGCATTGTCGATTACGCGAACCGCAAGTACCAGGACAAGATAGCCGGCCTCGATCCGCAGGCGATCCGCCAGTTCGAGCGTGGAATCATGCTGCAAAGTGTCGATTCGCACTGGCGCGAGCATCTTGCGGCGCTCGACCATTTGCGCCAGGGCATCCATTTGCGGAGCTATGCACAGAAAACGCCGACCCAGGAATACAAGAAGGAGGCATTCGAGCTATTCGCATTGATGCTCGACATGGTCAACACGGAGGTGACCAAAATCCTGATGACGGTGCAATTCAGAAGCGAAGCCGAGCTGCCGAAGGTCGAGGAACCCGAGACGCCGAAGAACGTACAGTACCATCACGCTGACTACGACCAGGCACTTGAAGAAGCGAACGCCGATGCCGACGCTTCCGATGCGCAGACCTTTGTGCGCAAAGGGCAGAAAGTCGGGCGCAATGATCCGTGTCCGTGCGGGTCGGGCAAGAAATACAAACACTGCCACGGAAAGCTGATTTAGCCGCGGCTATCCGGCGGCTCGCGTTTTATTGTGCGCCCGGAGAGTCTCTTTCATGCCGGTCAATCTCACTGCTCCTGATCCCGAATCCTTGTTGCCGGTCCGCGGGGTTACACTCGGCGTGGCCGCAGCAAATATCCGCAAGCTGAATCGCCAAGATCTGGTGGTCATCCGGCTCGATGACGGCGCAAATGTTGCAGGCGTATTCACGCAGAACCGGTTCTGTGCTGCGCCGGTGGTGGTGGCGCGCGAGCATTTGTCGGTGCTCGCTCCGGATGTCTCGATCCGCGCGCTTATCGTAAACACCGGCAACGCCAATGCCGGCACCGGCGCCGACGGCCTCGCGCATGCGCGACAGACGTGCGCCGAGGCCGCCGCGCTGCTCGGCTGCACGCCAGCTCAGGTGCTGCCGTTTTCGACCGGCGTCATCATGGAGCCGCTTCCGGTTGGCCGCATCGCCGCCGGTTTGCCGGCGTGCATCGGCGATCTGCGTGCGGAGCACTGGCTTGACGCGGCGTACGCGATCATGACCACCGATACACTGCCGAAGGCGGCCTCGCGCCAGGTCAAGATCGGTACTGAAGTCATCACCGTCACCGGCATCGCCAAAGGCGCCGGCATGATACATCCCGACATGGCGACGATGCTCG
>DASYSI010000052.1:0-1754 GCA_036003485.1 Burkholderiales bacterium
AAGCAAGACACGCGGCTTAGTCATTCTAAGCAAGTGGCTTGCGACAATGCCATGGGCCAAAATCGTTCCAGCCCCAAACTTCGTCGTAATTTCTTAGCTTTGCATGTGGAGGATAAATTGAATCTGCTATACGCTTTCGTAAACGGGGTTGCCGCGAAAATCGGCGCTGGCGTCGTTGCTCGTCTCGCGAATATTCCCGATATTCGCTTCGCCGGGCGCCTCGCCATCACCAATTTTGGCGGCAACGCACACGTGTTTCATCATGTTAGGGGCTCTTAATGGCATCCGGCGTATTCGACGATGCACTGCTCAAGCACCTGTGGAGCAGCGACGAGGTCAGGGCGATTTTCAGCGATCGTAACCGGGTGCAAAAATGGTACGACTTCGAAGCCGCGCTCGCGCTTGATCAGGCCGCGCTCGGCATTATTCCCAGAGAGGCCGCGGAGGAGATCGCGGCCAAGGCCAAAGTCGAGAATGTCGATATCGAGGCGATTGCCGCCGAGATCCGGCGCATCAAGCATCCGCTGGTGCCGGCGTTGAAAGCGGTGCAGCAGCTTTGCAAGTCCGGGCTGGGAGAATACATCCATTTCGGACCCACGACGCAGGATGTGCTCGACACCGGCGTGGTGCTGCAGATCCGGGATGCGCACGCGATCTATGTGCGCGATCTGAAAGCGATCGGCAAGGTACTCTATCGGCTCGCGGAAACACATCGTGCTACGCCAATGGTCGGCCGCACGCACGGCGTGCAGGCGCTGCCGATTACCTTTGGCCACAAATGCGCGATCTGGCTGTCCGAGATGGGACGTCACTACGAGCGACTGCGGCAGCTCGAACCACGCGTGTTCGTCGGAGGCATGGTCGGCGCCGTAGGCACGCAGGCTTCCTACGGTCCCCATGCGAGGGAACTCGAGCAGCGGTTGATGAAGCGGCTGGGCCTTGGTGTTGCCGACATCAATTGGCAGCCGGCGCGCGATCGCTTTGCCGAATATGTCTGCGTGCTCGGCATGCTCGGCGCGACGCTCGGCAAGATTGCCAATCAGGTTTACCTGCTCGAGCATAACGAGATCGACGAGCTCGCCGAGCCGTTCAGCGAGGGCAAGCTCGGTTCTTCGACCATGCCGCACAAGCGCAATCCGAGCACATGTGAAGCGGTCATGGGAGTGTCGCGCGCGATCAAGTACAACGTCGCGCTGATGCTCGAGTCGATGGTGATCGAGCACGAGCGCGATGGCGCGGCATGGCGTGCCGAATGGCGCGCACTGCCTGAATCCTGCCTGATGGCGGGCGGCATGCTTGCGTCGATGAAATATGTGCTGTCAGGACTCGTGGTCAACACCGACAAAATGCGCAGCAACCTCGATTTGCTCGGCGGTTTTCTGCTGTCGGAGCGCGTGATGTTCGTGCTGTCGGGAAAGATCGGCAAACAGACCGCACACGAGCTGGTCTACGAGGTTTCGATGCGCGGAATCGAGACGGGCATGACCTTCGAGAAAGCGCTGATGGAGAATAAGCAGGTGCGCGAGGCTCTGAGTGAGCAAGAGCTGCGCGCCGCGCTCGATCCGACGACCTACGTCGGCCACGCGCCGCAGATCGTAGATGAAGTGCTGGCACAGGCGAGGGCGAGCGGCTGGATGGATTAAAATTAACGGTTTGAACGGAACACCAAGATGAACATCACGATACTCGACGATTACCACGACACGGTCAGGACATTGGCGTGCTTCAGCAAGCTCGCCGGGCACAACGTGACG
>DASYSI010000053.1:0-7081 GCA_036003485.1 Burkholderiales bacterium
TCGATCACTTTGCGCGTGACCTGAAAAAATGAATGCCCGCCGGCGCGGTACATGTCGTCGTGCTCGAGAAAGGTGGTGGCCGGCAGCACGATATCCGCGAGCTTCGCGGTATCGGTCAGGAACTGCTCGTGCACGCATACGAACAGATCCTCGCGCATGAAGCCGGCGCGCGTTTTCATCATCTCGGGGCATACCACCACGGGATTCATGTTCTGGACCAGCATCGCCGTGACCGGCGGACCCGCGCCCAGATCGAGCGCGTCGCCGGTGAGGATCGGTCCTGCACGCGACTGGTCGAACACGCGGATCGTCATGTCGAGCTGGTCCTTGCCTTTGATCAGCGTGTCGTCGATTTTGTAGATGTCGCCGTTGCTGTAAAACGTGCCGCCGCCTCTGTGTTTCCACTTGCCGCCGACGGTGGCAAGGCAGGCGACCGCGTGCACGTTGGCCGAGCCGTTGCGCGAGCGCGAAAAACCAAAACCGACGCGGATGAACGCGCGCTCGGTTGCGCCGTAGATTTTTGCGATCGCCTCGATCTGTGCGACCGCCAAGCCGGTGATCTGCGATGCCCACTGCGGCGTGCGCACCGATAAATGCCGCTCGAGCTCGTCGGGCGCATCGGAGTATTGGCGCAGGTAGTCGCGATCGGCGCTGCCGTCGCGGAACAGGATATGCATGATCGCGCACGCGAGCGCGCCGTCGGTGCCGGGTTTCAACGCGAGATGCATATCTGCGACTTTCGCGGTCGACGTGCGATACGGATCGACCACGATCAGACTGGCGTTGCGTTCGCGCCGCGCACGCGCGATGTGAGTCATGACGTTGACCTGGGTTGCGGCGGGGTTGCTGCCCCACACGATCACGAGATCAGACTCGCTCATTTCACGCGGATCGGGACCCATCTTGGCGCCGACACCCGCGACCCAGCCCGCGTCGACGAGCGTGTTGCAGATCGTCGATTGCTGGCGTGAATAACGCATCACATGGCGCAGGCGCTCGATGCCGTCACGCTGCACGAGTCCCATCGTGCCGGCGTAGAACAGCGGCCAGACAGTTTCGGTGCCGTAACGCTGTGCCGCACGCACGAATTGTTCGGCAACTTCGTCGAGCGCGGCGTCCCACGCCAGCGGCACAAACTCAGCGCTGCCTTTAGCGCCTTTGCGTTTGAGCGGGTGCTTGAGGCGGTCGGGATGGTGCACGCGCTCGGCATAGCGCGCGACTTTCTCGCAGATGACACCTGAGGTATAGCTGTTCGCGTCCGCACCGCGAATGCGCCCGATGTGGTGCGAGTCGAGCTTCTCGACTTCGAGCGCACAGGTGCTCGGACAGTCGTGGGGACAGGCGCTGTGAACGATGGCGGTCATGAACGCCTTCAATTAGAGCATGTTCGCGTTTCGACAGGCAATAAACGGGGAGGGTGCAAATAACCTACAACAACTCTGTGCTGTCCGCAAAGGCGTTACTCATACCGTTGCAATCGGCTTAGTCGCTCTGCCGATAGGCCACCAGCTCGTGGCGGTCAGTAATCTGATATGTTTTGGCCCCCGGATTAGATAGCAGGTGTTCGATCGCAATGGGTCTTCTCGCGACATCCGGAGCTATCCAGTAGACGTATTTCCAATTGGAACCGCTGCCTAACCCGTACCCGTTTCCTACAATTTTGAAGGCGTCGAATGTGCCCGCCGGCACGGTGATCTTTTCTCTCGCGACGACCTTGAACTCTAGCTCGGCAACGTCATCCTTTACCATCATGTGACGCTTACCTCTCCCTTTTATATGCTTCCAGCGGAAGCGTGTTGTCCATTTTTTTCCGAGAAAATATTCCGAAGAGTAAAACTGAGTTGACGTAAGGTAATTTTCCATCGGCGATCTAATATCATTGCCTAGAAAATCGATGATTCTTTCCCCCGCGTTAAATATGACCTCGATGTCCGTGACCTCGGTGACGGTTTCGGTAAACCGCACAGATTCCATTCGCGTTAGCGTGTCGAGCGTGCGGTAAGTATAACTATCGCCAATCTTGTAGTCGGTATTCGCGCGGGCCGTGCCCTTGCTGTAAGGGTTCGGTGGAATCGAAGCGAGCATAATGGGCGCAGCCGATGCTGCCTGGGTGGGTCTTTCCCGAGCCTGGGCGATCCCTTCCTTCCGCTTCCGCTCGGCTTCGGCTTGAGCCAGCTGTTGCTGTTTTTTGAGCTCAGCCTCGGCGCGAGCAAACTCTTCCTGTTGCTTCCGGTCCGCATCCACCACGGCCGGCGCAGGTGCAACCAGCGCGACCTGAATCGGCTTTTCCTGCTGCGCGAGCAGCCGGTCGAGCCGGAATTGGATAAGCTCGGAAAACTTCCCGCTCGGAAAACGGCGCAAGTAGTCTTCCAAAGAAGGCAATTCTTTGGAGTTCTTAATCTTCTCCCATATCGCGAGTTCTTGCTCGAACTGCTGTTCCAGTTCCTCTTTCGACAGCTTTCTGACCTGCTTGGGCGGTTGAAAGTAAAAATCCTCCTCGAGCGAAGTGCTCTCCCACGGGATCTGCCGTCCTTCCGATTTGCGCCGCACCGCCAGCCGCACGCGCTTGAACACGTCTTCGATCTTTGCCTCGGGCACGGTCAGCTCGCGCAACAGGTTCTCCGTGTAGAGGCCATTTTCGCCTTCGCCGTCGGCTGCAGTATTGCCAGGCGAAGTTGCATAAGCGAGCAGCGAGCCTGGTGGCGCGTCGAACTGCGAAAGCCCCTTCTGTTCGGTGACCAGCTTTTTGCCGAAAGGGTTGTCGCGGCAGGCGTCCAGAATGATCACGTTCATGGGATTGCGGGCCGCGATCAGCCCTTGCAATAGAGAATTGAGTTCGACTGCTTTATCGCGCAAGTCCTCCAGACTGTCGATTGCCACGTCTACGGGAATCAGGTAATTGCGCCACGCGAGTTGCGCGCCATGGCCGGCGTAGTAGAACAACCCGACGCCTTTGCTCTTCGCCAGATCGCCGCCGAATGACTGAATTGCATTGACCATTTGTGTGCGCCCGGCATTGAGTTGCAGGCTTACTGTAAAGCCGAACTTTTGCAATTCGGCGCCAATTGCTTTTGCATCGTTACCCGGGTTTCGGAGCGGCACTTCCGGGTAATTGGTATTGCCAATCACCAGACCCACGCGCGGAAGCGAATTGAGCGTCGATTGCGATTGCGGCCACGCCCCGGGCAGCCACAGCGGCAGCGCGGTCGAGGAAGCGAGTGCACCCGCTTGCGCAAGCCAACGCCGGCGCGCGGCTTGCGTGTCGAGCTTTCTTCCGCTCCCTTGGCGTTTGCCCATCCAAAGCCCTCTTCCGAGGCCGAAGACTAAGTTAGATCCGCCAATCTGTCATGTTAACGGTGCACTGACAAGGGCAATAGCGTAAACCTGCAGATCTGCTTTGAGCGAAACGCGACGTTCAAATTCAAACTAAGTTCCTGCCAACAGCGTCAATTGCAACTAGCAATAGCGGCCTGTAATACAATGACAGCCACACGGGCCGGCCGCTCAGGAGGCCCGTGCGCGGCAGGCGCCGTACTTGCTCGGTATTGGCGGATTACCGGGTCATTTTCCACAAGGGAGGCATGGCATGACGAACGTATCGCGTTACATCGCGGCGATAGTCGCGGCGGTAGTGATAACAATGCTGCCGGTGCTGGACGCAGCTGCGCAGCAGAAGGTTCTCAAATTTATTCCGCAAGCCGATCTGCGCATCCTCGATCCCATTGCGACCACCGCGTACATCACACGCAACCACGGCTACATGGTGTACGACACGTTGTTTGCGATGGATGAGAAGTTCCAGGTCAAGCCGCAGATGATCGACAAGTTCGATATCAGCAAGGACCAGCTCACGTACACTTTCACGCTGCGCGATGGCCTCAAATTCCATGACGGTCTGCCGGTGCGCTCGGCGGACTGCATTGCCTCGATCGATCGCTGGAGCAAACGCGATGCGCTGGGGCAGAAGCTCGCCGAAGCCACCGAAGCCTGGTCCGCCGTCGACGACAAGACGTTTCGTCTGAAGCTTAAAAAACCGTTTCCACTCACGCTCGAAGCGCTCGCGAAGCCTTCGTCCAACGTGCCGTTCATCATGCCCGAGCGCATCGCGAAGACTGATCCGTTCAAAAACATCGACGATGCGACCGGTTCGGGTCCGTTCAAATTCGTGAAGGCCGAATGGGTGCCGGGCAACAAAGTGGTCTACGTGAAGAACACCGATTATGTCCCGCGCAAAGAAGCGCCGTCGTGGGCATCGGGCGGCAAGGTCGTCAAGGTTGACCGCGTCGAATGGATCTACATTCCTGATTCGGCCACTGCGGCTGCCGCGCTCAATGCCGGCGAGGCCGACTGGTGGGAACAGCTTCCGCCGGACCTGATTCCGCTGCTCACGCGGAATAAGGCCATCACCGTCAAGAACATCGATCCGCTCGGCTCGATGGGAATGATCCGCTTCAACTTCCTGTATCCGCCGTTCAACAATCAGAAGATGCGCCAGGCACTGCTGTACGCGGTCAACCAACAGGATTACGTCATCGGCATCGCGGGCGACGCCAAGAACGGTCACCCCTGTTACTCCTATTTCACTTGCGGCACGCCGCTCTCGTCCGAAGTGGCCGCGGAGCCGCTCAAAGGCAAGCGCGACTTCGAGAAAGCGAAGCAGTTGATCAAGGAATCGGGTTACAAGGGCGAGCGCATCGTCATCATCGACGCGACCGATCAGCCGATCGTGCATTCGCAGTCGCTGCTCACCCTCGAGATGCTGAAGAAGCTCGGTCTCAATGCCGAAGTGCAGGCGGGCGACTGGGGCACGCTGATCACGCGCCGCGCAGTCAAAGAGCCGCCGGAAAAAGGCGGCTGGAGTATCTTCCATACCTGGCTCGTCGGTCCCGACATGGTGAATCCCGCGGTGAATTTCCCGATCCGGGGCACGGGAGACAAGGCGTGGTTCGGATGGCCGACCGACGCGAAGATCGAAGAGTTGCGCGAGGTCTGGTTCAACGCGACCGATGCAAGCTCGTCGAAGAAAGCCGCCAGCGCGGTTCAGGAGCGCGCATTCGAGTTCGTGCCGTTCGTTCCGACCGGCCAGTTCATACTGCCGACTGCATATCGCTCGAACATTTCGGGCGTCATCATCGCGCCGGTGTCGTTCCTCTGGAACGTCGAGAAGAAATAGCGCACGCCATACCTTAGCGGTGCTCGCTTATGTAATCCGGCGGCTTTGCGCGACCATCGTGGTCATGACGGTGGTCGCATTCGTCGTTTTCTCGCTGCTGTATCTGACTCCGGGCGATCCGGCTGCGGTCATAGCGGGTGACGCGGCCACCAGCGACGATATTCGGCGCATCCGCGCCAATCTCGGACTCGATGAGCCGTTTTTGATCCGCTTCGGCGGCTGGGTGTGGGGCCTCGCGCACGGCGATCTCGGCACTTCAATCTTCACCCATCTGCCGGTCACGCATTTGATCGCACAACGCATCGAGCCCACACTTTCCCTTACGCTTTGCACGCTGCTCGTGGCGGTGCTGGTCGCCGTGCCGCTCGGCGTCATTGCGGCGGCCAAAGCCGGCACCTGGATCGATCGCATGGTGATGGCGTTTTCAGTGCTCGGGTTTTCGGTGCCGGTATTCGTGCTTGCCTACATTCTGATCCTGGTATTTTCCATCGAGCTCGACTGGCTGCCGGTGCAGGGCTATCGCAATATCCACGAGAACTTCTGGGACTGGCTGCGTCATCTGATCCTGCCGAGCATCGCGCTCGGCACGGTGTACATGGCGCTGATCGCGCGCATCACGCGCGCGAGCATGCTCGACGTGCTGGCGCAGGATTACATACGTACCGCGCAGGCCAAAGGCCTCGCGCCGGAGGCGGTGCTGGTCGGTCATGCTTTAAAAAATGCGGCGGTGCCGATCGTGACTACCATCGGCATCGGCATCGCGCTCCTGATCGGCGGCGCGATCGTGACCGAAACGGTGTTCGCGATCCCGGGCATCGGCCGGCTTACGGTGGATGCGATTCTGCGCCGCGACTATCCGATCATTCAGGGCGTGATTCTGATTTTCTCCGGCGCTTACGTGCTGATCAATCTGGCCGTTGACTTGAGTTACATGGTGTTCGATCCGCGCATCCGTTATTGACATGAGTACGATTGCGATTGCTGCGCCCAGATCGGTGTCGCCGACCTGGCGGCGCTTCAAGGACGCTTTCCGGCGCCATCCGACCGCGATCATCGGCGGTGCGGTGCTGCTCGCGATGATCGCGATCGCGGTGTTCGCGCCGTGGCTCGGCACTATCGATCCGCAGGCGGTGGCGCCGGTCAGACGCTTGAAGCAGCCGTCGGCCGAGTTCTGGTTCGGCTCGGACATGCTGGGGCGCGACGTCTACAGCCGTGTGCTCTACGGCGCGCGCGTGTCGCTTGCGATCGGCATCGCGGTGGCGCTTTTCAGCACGTTCGTCGGGCTCGCGATCGGACTCGTCACCGGTTTCATTCGCTGGCTCGACGCGATCGTGATGCGGATCATGGACGGGCTGATGTCGATCCCGCCGGTGCTGCTCGCGATAGCGCTGATGGCGCTGACCCGCGCCAGCATCGAGAACGTGATACTCGCGATCACGCTCGCCGAAGTACCGCGCGTGGTGCGGCTGGTGCGCAGCCTGGTGCTCTCGTTGCGCGAAGAACCCTATGTCGAAGCGGCGATCGCCGCCGGCACCAGTCTGCCGCGCATACTGACGCGTCACATTCTGCCGAACACCGTTGCGCCGTTGCTGGTGCAGGGCACTTACGTCTGCGCGTCGGCGATGATCACCGAAGCGATTTTATCTTTCATCGGCGCCGGCACGCCGCCCAACATTCCGAGCTGGGGCAATATCATGGCGGAGGCGCGCAGCCTGTTCCAGATTGCGGGCTTTCTGATTTTATTTCCCGGTCTCTGTCTCTCGCTGACGGTGCTCGCCGTGATTCTGCTCGGCGACGGCATGCGCGATGCGCTCGACCCGAGACTCGCGCGGAGAATGTAATGAATACCGCTACGGCGCCGCTGCTCGAAGTCGACGGTCTCAGGACTTATTTCTACACTCGCGACGG
>DASYSI010000054.1:0-4093 GCA_036003485.1 Burkholderiales bacterium
GATGGCGCATAGGTTAAGCTACCTTGCACAGAAGGTCAACGCGGTCATCGTCGGCCGATAGACAGTGAATTATGCAAAAACTTCCCGTCAAGGATCGACTCAGATTCCGTGCCCTGTGGCTCGCGATTGGCTGGGCGCTCGTGCTGACGGTTGTCTATCTTTCGCTGACGCCTCATCCGATTTCCATTCCGGTCGAGCAGGGCGACAAGGTGGGCCATGTCGTGGCCTATGCGGCCCTGATGCTGTGGTTTGCACAGATCTATTCGCCTTCCCGACGCCGGCTTTTGCTCGCTGTCGCGCTCGTGGCGCTCGGCATAGGGCTCGAATTCGCGCAACTTTTTACCGAGACGCGAACGTTCGAGATTGCCGATATGCTGGCGGACGGCACCGGCGTTGCCATCGGATGGCTGGCCGCTCCACCGCGCACGATTAACTTCCTGATTCGCGTGGAGGCTATTCCGATCTGGCGTAAAATATAGATCGGCTTTGTCACTCATCCCCGAGGAAAATCAATGATCAAGTGGCTGCTGATCGCGTGTGTGATCGGCGTTGCACTGCTGGTATGGCGCATCACCGCATCCGGCAAGAGCAACCTGCCCAAGGTCGGCGATGCGGCGCCGCCCTTCAGCCTGTTGGACCAGAACGGAAAATCGCGTGCGCTCGACGAGTTTCGCGGCAAATGGCTGGTGCTGTATTTCTATCCGCGCGACGATACACCCGGGTGCACCGAGCAGGCGGCACGATTTCGCGATGCGATGCGCGAGCTCGAAGCGCTGCGCGCCGGGGTGTGCGGCGTCAGCGTCGACGACAGCGAGAGCCACGCGGCGTTTGCGCGCAAATATATGCTGCCGTTCGCGCTGCTTGCCGACCGCAAGGGCGAGGTCGCGGCACGTTATGGCTCGCTACTCAATCTGGGCGTCGTGAAATTCGCCAGGCGTAATACCTTTCTGCTCGATCCGCAGGGGAAAGTCGTGAAGGTGTATCTGGGCGTTAATCCCTCACGCAATACGCGGGACGTCACGGCGGACCTCAAACAACTGGCGGTGGCATGATAAAAAGCTTTGATCACGTCGTATTGACGACGCGCGATCTTGACCGATGCCTTGCGTTTTACACGCAGGTGCTCGGCATGCGGCTCGAACGCTTCGGCGAGGGACGCATCGCGCTCAAATTTGGCGAGCAGAAATTCAACGTACATCCGCCCGGGTATGAAGCCGGCATCAAAGCGCGCCATCCGACGCCGGGTTCGCTTGATCTGTGTTTTCTCGCCGACTGTCCGCTCGAGGACGTGATCGCGCGGCTCAAACAGCACAACATTGCGATCGAAGAGGGACCGGTGCTGCGAACCGGCGCACATTTCCCGATTCGTTCGGTGTATGTGCGCGATCCGGATGACAACCTGGTCGAGATCTCGGTCCCTGCGGAAAAAACATGAGATAGGCTTTAGCCACAGAGGGCACAACTCACAGAGAAAAATAAGCGGCTAAAAGAGCCTCATTAAAAATTATTTTTGCGCCTCCGCTGTGTCCTCTGTGATCTCTCATGTTTTGCTTTAGTTTTTATGCCCCTAATCACCCTTGACGGCGCGCATCTCGCTTTCGGCCACGTCGCGCTGCTCGACAATGCCGACCTCGTGATCGAAGCGCGCGAGCGTATCGGCCTGATCGGCCGCAACGGCGCCGGCAAATCGAGTCTGCTCAAGATCATCGCCGGTGAGCTTGCGCTGGACGATGGCAAACTGTGGCGCGAGCCGGGACTCAAGCTTGCGCTGGTGGCGCAGGAGCCCACGCTCGACCCGGAAGCGACCGTGTTCGATGCAGTTGCCGCGGGACTCGGCGCGCAAACCGCGCTATTGCACGAATATCACGAATTATCGCGGCGTCTCGGCGGCGCAGGCGACGATGCGGAGATGCTCGAGCGGCTGCATCAACTGCAGACTGAGTTCGAGCACAGCGACGGCTGGAATGCGCAATCACGCGTCGAAACTTCCGTCGAGCGCCTTGGACTGGATGGCGATGCGCGCGTCGGTGCACTATCGGGCGGCCTCAAGAAGCGGGTCGCGTTCGCGCGCGCGCTCGTCGCCGAACCCGAATTGCTGCTGCTCGACGAGCCGACCAATCATCTCGATATTGCAGGCATCGAATGGCTCGAGGAATTGCTGCGTGGTTTTCCCGGCGGCGTGTTGTTCGTTACGCATGATCGGCGTTTTCTCGACAACGTGACAACGCGCGTGATCGAACTCGACCGCGGACGGCTCGCGAGCTTCCCCGGCAGCTTTTCCGAGTACCAGCGACGCAAAGAACAGCTGCTCAGCGCGGAAGTGCAGCAGAGCGCGAAGTTCGACAAGCTGCTCGCGCAGGAAGAAGTCTGGATCCGCAAGGGCATCGAAGCGCGCCGCACGCGCAACGAAGGCAGGGTAGAGCGGCTCGAGCAGTTGCGGCGCGAGCGCGCGCAACGGCGCGAGCGGCTCGGGCATGTGAATTTCGACCTCGCCGAAGGCGAGCGCTCGGGCAAGCTCGTGGCCGAGCTCGAGCACGTCAGCAAAGCTTACGGCGGCAACCGCGTGATCGATGATTTTTCATGCGTGATACAGCGCGGCGACAAGGTCGGGCTCATCGGTCCCAACGGCTGCGGCAAAACGACGCTGTTGAAATTGATGCTCGGCGAGCTGAAGCCCGATGCCGGTACGGTGCGGCACGGCACCCGGCTTGCGATCGCTTATTTCGACCAATTCCGCGCGCAGCTCGACGATGACGCAACGCTTATCGAGGTGATCTCGCCGGGCCTCGATTTTATCGAGGTCGCGGGCAGCCGCAAGCACGTGATTTCCTACCTCGGCGATTTTCTGTTTCCTCCGGAGCGCGCGCGCGCAAAGGTCTCCAGCCTGTCGGGCGGCGAACGCAATCGTCTGTTGCTGGCAAGACTATTCGCGCAGCCGGCCAACGTACTGGTACTGGATGAGCCGACCAACGATCTCGACATTGAAACGCTCGAGCTGCTCGAAGCATTGTTGCAGGACTATTCCGGCACGCTGTTCCTGGTGAGTCACGACCGCACTTTCCTCGACAATCTGGTAACCCAGGTGATTGCGTTCGAGGGCGATGGCAGGCTGCTTGAGTACGCCGGCGGCTACGAAGACTGGAAGCGTGCCAGGCAATTTCGGGCGCAAGCCGCGCTCGATGAGGGCGCTCGTGCAGGCCGCGCGCCCAATGCCGCACCGGCGCCCGCGGCGCGTCCGCCGGTGCGCGCCCGGCTTGGTTTCAAGGAAGCACGCGAGCTCGCGGACCTCCCGGATCGTATCGCCGCGCTTGAGCACGAGCACGCCGCCATCATGCAGCGGCTCGCTGAGCCTGCGCTGTACCGCGACGCGCCCGGCGAACTCAAAACGCTGCAGGCGCGACTGCGCGCGGTCGAAAGCGAGCTCGCGCTGAAGCTCGAGCGCTGGGAAAAGCTCGAGACGCTCAATAGTCCCGCGCGGGCTCCGGTAAAATGATGTGCATCCGATAACTAGACTGGTCTGATGGCTGATTTCTGGCGCAGTTGCGGCTACCACCTGCTCGAACGCGGCGCCGACGGGCAGCTCATCGTCACCGATGACTATCTGCGCGGCTATTACACGCGTCCCGAGCTTGCGCCAGGCATGGCATCGTGTCCGGGCGAGCTCAAGCTGCATGCGGCGCTGATGGAGAATCCGCGGCGCGACATCGATGAGCAGCAAATCGCAGCGCTGCGCGACGAGGACGCGCGCGAGAATCACCGCGTGATGCTGCGCTTTCGCGATCAGTTGCTTGCGGCGCCGTCGCTCGAAGCGTTCTATGCCGGGCTATTCAAGCGTGATGTCGCGGTCCCGCCGCTGTTCATCGATCAGACGGTGCAGGTAATCCTGCGCGGCATACTCGATGCGACTGAAAACGGTCTCATAGCGCGCGCGGCGGAGCTCTTTTTCCGCGCGCAGCGCGTCAGCATCGACGACGGTGCGATCAGGCTCGCCGACCATGAAACCGTCGAAACGCACGCTGCGAGCGCCGGCCTCATCAGTTTAGGCAGGCGCGCCCCGGACGCGCCGCCGCGCGCAATCGAGCTCGACGTGCTC
>DASYSI010000055.1:0-7527 GCA_036003485.1 Burkholderiales bacterium
CCGAGTGGGCCGCGAATTTCCGTCTCGAAGATGCACCGCAGGCGGTCGTCGACCGAATGAAGGCGCTTGTGCTCGATCTGCTCCGCGTCGTCGCCGTCGGCGCACGGCTACCGTGGAGTAAATCCGTGCGAAGGCTCGCGCTCGACCTGGGCGGCAGCGGCACCAGCACCGTTTTACTTTTCGGCGATCGCCTCGACGCGGCGCGCGCGGCATTCGTCAATGGCGCATTTGCTCATGCGTGCGATCTCGACGATACCCACGTCGGCTCGATGCATCACCCGGGCGCCTCGGTGCTGCCTGCGGTCCTCGCGATAGCCGAGCGGGAAAATGCAGGCGGCCGCGCTCTGCTCGAAGCCGCGATTTGCGGCTATGAAGCTTCACTGCGTATCGGTTTGGCCGTTCAGCCTTTTATGTTTCAGCGCGGCTTCATGGCGACGCCGACATGCGGCACTTTCGGCGCCGCGCTCGCCGTGGGAAAACTGCTGCGCTTCAGCGCGGAGGATATCGCCGGTGCACTCGGGGCCGCAGGTGCCTATGCCGGCGGGCTTGCCCAGTTCTACAAGTCGGGCTCTTTCATCAAACGCATCAATGGCGCGCGCGCCGCCGAGGCCGGCGTCGTCTCGGCGCTTCTGACCCGGGAAGGAATTTGGGGTCCGCGCGATATCCTCGAGGGCAAAGAAGCCGGTTTCTTTCGCGCCTTTGCCGAAAAATCCGACCCGGCTCAGGTCACGGGCGATCTCGGACGCGACTTCCGGCTGATGCAGGTGAGCACCAAAATTCACGCCGGCGCCGGCCGGCTGCAGGCGTCGAACGAGGCGGGTTTGCTGCTGGCGAGCGAGCACGGCCTTGATGCAGCACAGATCGTCGATGTCGAAGTCGGGATTCCGAAAGTGATCGAAGGAATGCTGACGAAGAACGACCCGTCCGATCTTCAGAGCGCGCAATTGAGCGTGCCGTTCAGCCTTGCAATGGCGTTATCGCTCGGCCGCATCCGCGGCGCGCGCGCCGCGATCCGCCGCGAGGACTACGAATCCGCTCTGGCGTCGCCCGCAGTGCGCGATTTGTCGAGGCGTGTACGCTGCGTGGTCGATCCCGAGATTGAAGCCGCAACCAACACTGAGGAAGTACCTGCTCGCGTGACACTCAAGCTCGCCGATGGGCGCGAACTCGTTGCGCGCGTTGCTCACCCGCGCGGCAGCCCGCACCGCCGCATGACTTGGGACGAACTGAAGATGCTGTTCGAGGATACGCTTGCCGATATCCTGCCCGCGCCGACCATCGCCACGGTGCTGGACCTGGTGGCGGGCCTGGATGCCAAGTCCAGTCCGCGCGACATAACCGTTGCCTTCGTCGCGCCTGCGGAAAAGTGGGAGCGAGATAGCTGAAATTCAACGTCCAGGAATAATTCAAGTATAAAAGGGCGCAGCGCGCCCTTTTATAGGTATTGCAAACTCGTGACAGCCCGTATGCTTTATTTCTTCATCGCTTTGGCGTCGGCTTCGGCCTTCTTGTAGGCGGCCTTGGCGTCCGCTTTAGCCGCCTTGTCTTTGGCTTTCGCGTCCTTGTTGCAGGCAGTCTTCTCGGAACCTTTCTTTGTTTTGCAATCCGCTTGAGCGGCCTTGAGATCGGCCTTCGCCTTCGATAGGGCGGCCTTATAATCTGTCTTCGCTTGAGCTTTCATAGACTTTGCATCCATGTCCGCTGCAACCGCACCGTAGCCCAGCGACAGGGCGAACAGTCCGGCGAATAGTATAGCCAGTAGCTTTTTCATCGACACTCTCCTGTAAGTGATAAGACCCGCGATGGCGCCACCCGGCGCCGTTTTTTTCAACGCACGAGACCGCAATCGAGTTGACAACGCGCAACGTAGACGGCCCAACCTGCACAAACCCCGCCGATGCAGACAAAGCCGGGTCAATACCGAATCGGAACACTGACCTGTTATCCTTCCGGGTTGCTTAACTCTCACCGGCGCGGACCATGAAAAAATCGTTCGAACAGCGTATCGCCGCGATGAACGCCATGTATAAGCTGCCGGCCAGCGAGCGGCCGGCGCTGCCGGCAAATATCGTCGATCGCCTGATCAAATTCAAAGCAATCCTGCTCGAAGAGGTGCATGAAATTGACGAAATCGTGAAGCTTGCACAAAACGGAAACAGTCCCGCCGACATCGCGGTCGCGATAGCCGACGTACTGGGTGACATTACGGTGTACTGCCGGTCTGAAGCATTGAAGTACGGTCTGCCGCTCGAAGCAGTTCTCGACATCATCATGGACAGCAACGAAAGCAAGCTCGGCGCGGATGGCAACCCAATTTATGACGCCAACGGTAAATTCCTCAAAGGCCCGAATTACTGGAAACCGGAGCCGAAGATAAAGGCGCTGCTGGAAGCGCGCGGCATTCAGGTCGCGCCGTGAGCTATTGAAATGCAATCACGCTCGCGTACTCCGGTGGCGGACAGTCGACAACGTTAAGCACATCTAAACCCGCCATGAGCAAGATACTGATGACCATGAATGAGGAAACGCAGGCAACGTGCGAGAATCATTTCGGAGTCACCTACAAAGTCGATGAGCATGACTGCCTGGATTGCGCGGCTGCTCTTGAATCTCTGGGGCATGACGTATTCTTCGTCAACTGGAATGACCTTGACGGGCGACAGTTTGACCGCATGTTTCACGACAACGACAAAAGGTTCGTCAAACCTGTGCCGCTCGAGGACATGGATCTGATCTGGGTCTACCAGATGGAAGGTTTCTATGCTGATCTGCCCCGCTTCCTCGATATGGTCAGGATATTCGAGGACGCTTGCCCGCTCGTGATCAACGATCCGCGTACGATTCGGCATAACCTGGGCAAGAGCTATCTATGCGAGCTTCAGCGCAGCGGCGTGCAGGTGATTCCAACCTATGGCGTGGATGAAGCAGTCCGTCGACGCCTCGGCGCGGGCGGATCCTGCGTGCTGAAGCCGGTTTTCGGTGAGAGAGGAAATGGTGTGATCCTCGCTCGCATCCCCGCCGATCTGGGGCAAGTCGGATGGGCGCAAGGTCCGTACATTGCGCAGGACTACATGCCTTCCATCCGCGACGGCGAAAAGAGTCTCGTGTTCCTCGGCCTTCGTTATCATCACGCGGTAATCAAACGCCCGTGTCCCGGCAATCCTGACGAATTTCGCTGCAACGAGTCGCTCGGAGGAACGGTTTCGGCTTACGAGCCGACGGCAGCCGAACTTGCTTATGCCGAGCGAGTGCTCATCGTGTACGAATCATTCGGATGTCCGGTGCACTACAGCAGAATTGATTTCATCGATACCGAACAAGGTCCGCTGCTGATGGAAGCTGAGCTGTTGAATCCCGCGGCATTCGCCAATTACTCCGGAAAAGGTCTTCAGTTTGGACAGAAAGTTGCAGAGTATCTCGATAGCTTGATAGCACCAACAAAAGTTTCCCGCCTCGAAGCGCGGAATTATGGCGCGCGTGCGCAAAGCTCGTGACCCTACCGCGTCAGCCGCACGCGAGCGCCGAACTTTAGAGCCCTCTTAGATACTGCATGCAACGGCGGCCAGTTATAGGGTCGGCAATAGCTCGACGAAGTATCTGACCAGAGCCGGGCGCGCATCGACGATGCACTGCCAGTGCTTGTATTCGGTAAAAATAGTTCCACATCCGTTGATTTCATTGATACCCTCACCGATGAAATCAATGGAGCCCACGCTGAGCCCGCACCGCATGCATAGCCTCTCGGCGGCTGCAAGGTCGGCGGCAAACCCTTTCACATCGGCGCCGTCATACGGATAAACATCGTAATCGTCGGCGCTGTCGCACCACGGCGTATTGCCTCCATGACGCTTGCGCCCGGCGACAAACCGGCCTCCCGCGAACCACATGCGCTTTTCGTCACCGCCCCGATAGGGTTGAAAGCAATAGTCGCCGAGGTCGTGCGTTGCGTCTTCGGCCAGGCGATGCGCGAAGCGCCGCACATCACTCTCATGGAGCAGTCTGTGCGCTCCGGTCCCGGCTCCTCCCCAGTCGAGTTTCGCGACTATCGCTCCTTCGTCCTTCCAAAAATCGTAAACCTCATCGATGGAGGATAAAAGCCGGGTCGGAATGATTCGATATTCGGCGCAGTCGAGATTCGCAAGCCAGCTTTTGAGCGTCCGGGTTTCGACCACAGGTTCATTGATAATGCGTCCGACATTACCGGCCGCGAGCTGACGCTGATGAAAATGGATCTGTGCGTGATAGAAATCGCGCCTCCGCGCGAAGCCAAGGAGACGGTGATCGAGATAGTAACCGTCGCTATAAACAATCCACAAGTCGGCCGCCGGCGCAATCATTCCCAGCTCGTCGAACTTGCCGCCGCGGGTCCTGCGGTACGCGCGAACGAGCCCGTTTGCAAAGTCGTAATCACCCGCGGTCACCACCACAAGGTCAGCGTGCCGGTCGAGCGCGGTCACCAATGACCTCTGAGTCATCATGCGCTTGCCCGATACCAGGGAAGGATTGACGGTCAGCAATACGCGTTTTTTTGCAGCCACGCTTGCAATTATCGCGCGCCGCCGCCAGGCTCTGCCCGCACTCGCGCGAACTGAAAATCTAGCTTGCTTTGAATATGCTCGAATTTTGTTTCCAGTTCGGACTCGGAATCGGCGCCAATGTTGACGAGCCCATAACGGAAGCTTTGCGCGTCCTGCATTTGATCGGAGAGATTCAATCCGGGGTGCGCATGGATTTCAATCAGCGCGTCAGGGTAATGACGCACGAGCTCGAGTATGCTTTCGTTTGATGGAATACCCAAAACGCGCCGATCCGCAAACGTGCGCAATACACAGCTCGCCGCAATCTTGAAGTCGCCTTTCCTTTTGCTGAAGAGAGGCTCCTCGCCCAATGCAATCTGAAGCAGCACCGAAAAAGAGCTTTGCCCGTCCACCTTCATGAACAGGTCCGCGAACTGCGAAGCAATTTTGGGATTCACCTCGATGATGTGAATACGGTCGGCGCGTGCATCGTAAAACATTTCGATGTTGAAAGGCGCATTGTCGTAGCCGATGCCGGTCAGGAAGCACTGCGCAATATTTTTCATTCTGTCCTGCACGTCATCGTTCAGGCGTGACGGGTACTGGAAGCGCTTAAAAGAATTGGTCCCGGGAAACAGGATCGCATCGAGAACGCCCATCACATGAATGCGCCCGCCGAAGACGTAACCTTCGAGCGAGACCTGCGCGCCTTCGAGCAGTGACTCTACCAGCAAATGCGAAGCGTGCAGCGGATAGTGGGTGTAGGCCTTCAGCATGTCATCGAACGGCCGGACAAATCCGGCGGGCATCCGTGCTGATTGCGCAATGCCGCGCAGCTGGTGCTGGTCGCATACGCGGTGTGCGTTAATCGACATGCACGATTTAACCGGCTTGAGAAACACCGGAAAAGTCGTGATCCCGCGGATTGCTTGCGCATCTGCGGAATCGAGCAGATAAAAAGACGGAACTGCATGAGGAACGAACTGATTCTGCGCCACGCGCGCATAGTACTTGTGTTCGCAGCACATTACGCTTTCCGGGCTGGGTCCCGGCCGTCCCAGTCGCCTGGCAATGATGCTCGCAGCGCTCATGCCTGGATAGCCGACTCCGGAGGTGACTCCGCGGATGTCCGAATGCCGGTGGCGAGCCACCGTTTCTTCGATGAGCGACAGAATGTCGAGATGCGGGAGATCCGTCGTCGGATTCTTGCACAGAAACCGATCGAAATAGTCACCGCAAAAATCATCGAATACGAGTTCGCAATCGAGCGCTTGCGCAAGCGCAGGCAAATCGCGGTATTCGCGCTGGGTAGGACAGAGAACCAGGACCTTCTTCGGTGTCGGAATCATCGGAGTCAAACTTGGCCGGCCGCATCGACAAATCGCCTGATACGCCATCGAAGCCCGCACCTCGCATTTTATCGCGCTTCGAGATCGAAACGAGCGACCGGCCGTACTTACAGGCCGATCCTCTGCGCTCGATACTGCAATGCGGTAACATGCGAAGTGCGTTCGTTGCGGCTTTTGCTGGAGATGCGCGCGAGCGGCTGAACTACGGAATACGACACGATGGCGAACGACCAAAGTAGAGTTGCGGCCACTCAAAGCGGCGCTTCGTCCGCTGCAATGCCGACAACGCACGGGTCTTATACGGTGGCGTTGATCGGCGCCGGGTCTATTGCACGCGTGATCGTGCGCGAATTGCTTGAGCATCATCCACAGATACGCCTCGCCGGAGTGCTGGTGCACGATCCCGTGCGCGCGCGCGAGTGCGGCATTGCGAGTGCCGCGCGTCTGACTTCGTCACTCCCTGAGCTTCTGAGCTGGCGTCCGACACTGATTGCTGAGTGCGCAGGGCATGCGGGGTTATCGCAGTATGGCGCGCCAGTGCTCGAGCACGGCACGAACCTCGTCGTGGCGTCGGTCGGAGCGCTTGCGGATCGCGACCTCGAGCGGTCCCTGCGCGCCGCGGCAGCGTCGGGTGGAGCGCACATGCGCATTCCGTCGGGCGCCGTGGGCGGGCTCGACGCGCTCGCCTCGGCGCGTCTGAGTGGCTTGACCTCGGTGCGCTACAGCGGACGCAAACCCGTCGCTGCATGGCGCGGGTCGCGCGCGGAAGATGCGGTCGATCTCGACCGGATCGAAACCGCGACGCCGTTTTTCCACGGCAGCGCACGTGAAGCCGCGCTCGCGTATCCGCAAAACGCAAACGTCGCGGCTGCAGTTGCGCTCTCAGGTGTCGGCTTCGATGCAACGCGCGTGACCTTGATCGCCGATCCAGCCGCGCATGGCAATCAGCATCTGATCGAAGCCGAAGGCGCATTCGGACGCTTCAACTTCAGTGTCGTCGGCACGGCATTGCCCGGCAATCCCAAGACCTCGAGCCTCGCGGCATACAGCCTGCTGCACTGCCTCGTCTCGCCCGCCGATACAACGCGAATTTAGCGATAGCTATCGCTTCGCTGCGCTTCAATCCATTCCCCGCGCATAGATTGAGAGATCATAGGATGGGTTGAGCGCTGCGATATCCATCAGTTGCCGCGCCGCGGGGTCGTTCAGGTGCGTGTCACGGCAATTGAAGAGCTTGTCGTCCGCGTAGCCCATCATCTCCGGGCAGTACATCCCGCAGAGCGGGATGAATCGATGGATCAAGCATTCCCGCCCGATGCGGGTCGTCCACGCAAGCATCTCTTTCCCAGCGTTTGGTAATTTGTCACAAGCGAAAAGGCTGATTTCGCACATCGAAACAGCTGCTATCGCACTAGGACCGCTTTAAATAACGCACACCACGGCGAGGTTGCCGTCCCCTATAGTGGCATCAAGTTGATCGGAAACGATCAGCTACCCGGAAACTAAATGTTGAGAGGAGAACGCACCATGAAACATACCGATACTCTGTATTACTTTGTTCCGGTCTTGATTGGAGCGGCGGGCCTGGTTGCAAGCATTGCCTTCGGCAGCGTCGACACCAGCTCCAGCGTCAGCCAGAAACAGGGCACTGAGCCCAGCGT
>DASYSI010000056.1:0-10560 GCA_036003485.1 Burkholderiales bacterium
TTGGCCGGAATTCCTCACGCCTCGGTGTGCGGCGGGCGCGGGCGCTGCTCGACCTGCCGGGTGCGCATCATCCGCGGATTGAATTCACTGCCTGCGGCCAGTGCCGAAGAGCTCGTCGTGCTGAAGCGCGTCGGGGCCGCGCCGAATGTACGACTCGCTTGCCAGCTACGGCCGACGAACGATTTGTCGGTGGCTCCGATCCTGCCGGCAACCGCGACTGCGCGCGACGGCTTCGCGCAGCCTGACAATCTCGTGGGAAAAGAACGAGAGATCTGCGTGTTGTTCGCCGACCTGCGAGGCTTCACACGTCTTTCCGAGCGCAAGATGCCGTACGACGTGGTGTTCTTTCTCAACCGCTATTTCGAGACCATGAGCCGCGCCATTGAGCAGGCGGGAGGCATCTCCAATCAGTTCACGGGTGATGGCGTCATGGCTCTGTTCGGTGTCGAATCGGATCTCGAGCGGGGTTGCAGCGAGGCGGTTGGCGCAGCTAGGTCTATGGTGCGCGGGCTTGCGGCAATGAGTTCAGAATTTGCCGAGGAACTGGGCGAACCGCTGCGGATGGGGATCGGCATACATGTTGGCCCGACGATAGTCGGACGCATGGGGCATGGCGAAGCGATGTGCTTGACCGCAGTCGGTGATACCGTGCACGTCGCGAGCCGTCTGCAGGATCTCACCAAGCAGTACCAGTGTCAGTTGATTATTTCGCAGACCGCAGCGCGGCGTGCCGGGATTGACGTTTCAGGTTTTCCTCGTCACGTGCTGACGGTAAGGAACCGCACCGAACCCGTCGCGATCCGCGCCATCGAAGATTTGGAATCGCTCACCATGATGTCCCAACATTTCGCGCGGC
The DNA here is from genome assembly GCA_036003485.1 of Burkholderiales bacterium. Lineage (GTDB taxonomy): Bacteria > Pseudomonadota > Gammaproteobacteria > Burkholderiales > SG8-41 > PALSA-1004. The sequence continues at coordinate 857 of DASYSI010000056.1, forward strand.
AGGGATCGAATAAAGGCGCATTGAAATCGGTAATGCAATATTAGAAGGGGCCAGGTTCTGCAGCTGGCTGATTGTCAATTGAAGGATGGGGCCAAAATCATGGATGAAAACTCAAGCGAAACGATGTCGCGCCGCTCGCTCATAAAAAGGGCGGCTTTGCTGATGGGAGTTGCGATCGTTCCCGTGTTGGATATTTGCGGCAAGGCATTTGCCGCTGACAAGCTGGCGAAGGAATCCGTCAAATACCAGGATAAAGCCAAGGAAGGGAAGGACTGCGATGATTGCATGCAGTTCATCCCCGGGAAGACAGCCAAGGACATCGGTACTTGCAAAGTCGTGGCGGGCGCCATCAGCCCGCACGGCTATTGTCTTGCATTCACGCCCAATCCCAAGCCCGGTTGAACTGGCTGCGCAAGCTCGACGCTCCGCCCGCTCGGCGTTAGCCCGCCAGCACCGGCGGCAGCTGCTGGACGAGCGCCGCGCGCTCCGCGGTCGCCTTGCCGTTCAACGCAAACCCAAGCAGTTTCCCTGCCGCGTCTACGAACAGCGACTTCACGCTTTCTTCGTCGGCAGTCACGCTCCAGGTGCCGGCGGCATTCGCCGCGGGGGGCGAGACGATGGTCGGGCACGCGGGCGTTTTTACGAGCACCGGCATCGCAGGATAGGTCAACAATGTCGGCTTGCCCGCGAGGGTCGCTGCGAGCGCGCGCGCGGCATGCATGATCGGCATCACGAATGGCATCACCAGTCCTGCGACTTCGGCGCAGTCGCCGAGCGCATAGACATCTGCGGCGCTGGTCTGCAAACTGCGGTCAACGACGATACCGCGATTGATCGCGAGTCCCGCCGCCTGCGCGAGCGCGATCCGAGGTCGCAATCCGACCGCCGATAACACCACATCGGCCATCAGCTTGTCGCCGTTAACGAGCGCGATGCTCAGCGCAGCTCCATCGCTGTCGATCGCGGCCACGCTCGTGCCGAGATGCCAATCCACGCCGAGCGCAGCGAGCTTGCGTTTTAGCATCGCAGCGCCCTCGGGCGGCAGCAGACGCGGTAACGGCTGCGGTGCAATATCGACCACGCTCACTTTGAGGCCACCGCTCGTAAGATCATTCGCGAATTCGCACCCGATCAATCCGCCGCCGATTACGGTGATCGCTTGCTTGCCGGCAATCGCCGCGCGGAACTGCGTGTAATCGGTCAGATCGTTGACCGTCATCACGCGTTCGGCCGCATTGCCCTCGAGCGCGAGCTTGATTTGATCGGCGCCGAGTGCCAGTACCAGCTTCGAGTAGCTTACCGTTTCGTGGTACAGATGTAGCGCATGCCGCTCGGGTTCGATTGCGGTGACGTGAATATTGGCGCGCACTGTCGCGCCAAGCTGAGCGCTCATCTGCTCTGCGGTGTTCATTGCGATCGCCCCGGGCGCCTTGCTAATGGAGCTCGACAGCATCGGCTTGGAATAGAAATGCGCGCTATCCGCGCTCAGGATCGTGAGCGGAACCACCTTGTCGAGCTTGCGCAATTCGCGCGCGACGTTGTAGCCGGCGAGACCGCTGCCGATGATGACGATAGGGTCCATTGCTAGGTTCTTTGTATTATGCGGATAAAACAGCCGGCGCGGCCGGCAAGTCTTGGGACGACATAGTACAGGAGCGCGCGCCGCCCGGCGTCAGGATTTCGATTTCTCATTATCAGAGGCATATTTGCGCTTGCGCCGCCCGGCTTACGCCGGGCGGCAGCTTCAAAGCTCAGGCGGCGAGCAGCATCATCTCGAAATCGGCTTTCGCCACGCCACAGTCCGGGCACGACCAGGTCGTGGGGATATCTTCCCAGCGCGTTCCGGCCCGGATGCCGTGCTCGGGGTCCCCGGCCGCCTCGTCATAGACAAATCCGCACACCACACATTGCCATTTCTTCATTGCGCTGCTCCTTGAAGTTTTATTCACGCGTTGATCCTGGCGAGCGTCGCGCGGTACTGATTGGCGTGGCGCTCTTCGACTTTCGCCAGCGCTGCAAAGCGCTTTGCTGCCTTGGCGAGCGTTTGCCGGAAATGCTGCGCGTGCTCTTTTGATTCGGCGATCTGCTCATCCAGCTCGGCGACGGCTTGTTGATTGCCTTCCTGTTCTGCGAGATGGCGAAACTGCGGATACATTTCCGTATATTCGTAGGTTTCGCCCGCGATCGCGATCTCGAGCGCCTTTGCGGGCGTCAGCGCGCCGGCAGGATAGAGCAGATCGAGATGGCCGAACGCATGCTGTACTTCCTGCGCCGCGGTATCCTCGAAAACCTTCGCGGTTTCAGCATCGCCCGCGGCGCGCGCGAGCTTGGCGAAATACAGGTACTTGATGTGCGCCATCGATTCGCCGGCGAAGGCGGCTTCAAGATTTTTGATCGTGACGGATTCCGGTTTCATTTTCAGTTCTCCTGGTGTTGTTGAACATGCCTTCCTGCACGGAAAGCATGCTAGACGCCAGACCACGATTGATCCAATGGATTATTTATATGCATTCGATAGTCAAATACTATCGACGCAAAGCAGCCTTCCTCGCGGAGGGGGTCAAAAAAGCGCGCTTATGCGGGCTGGACGGGCGCGTCCCGAAGCAGTGTTACGCCCGGCAGCGTGCACGCGAGCACTGCGTCGCGCAAAACGGCGATCGCCTGCGGCCGCGGGAAACTCGTGCGCCATGCGAGCGCGACGCGGCGGAACGGCTGCGGCGAAGTGAACGGTTTCACGGTAACGAGCGGATGAGCGGCGGACTTGCTGTCAGCCGCAGTGGAAGGCAGCACGGTGATGCCGGCGCCGGAAGCAACCATCTGGCGTATCGTTTCAAGAGAACTTCCTTCCAGCGCCTGTTGCATGTGACTTGCGCCTCCGCGCTTGGCGCCCGCGCAGGTTTGCAGCACCTGGTCGCGGAAACAGTTGCCGGCGCCGAGCAGCAGAAGATTCTCATGACATAACTGGGCCGCGCTTATTTTCGCTTTTCTGCTCCACGCATGACTGGTGGGCATGACAACGCGAAAGGGCTCATCGTAAACGGCTTGTGTCGCAATGCCCGCGTCCGCGTACGGCAGGGACAGAATGGCGACATCGAGCTCGCCGTTCCTGAGCATGGCGCCCAGTTTCGCCGTGTAGTTTTCCTGCAGCAGCAGGGGCATGCGCGGCGCGCGCTTGTGAACGATCGGTATCAATTGAGGCAGCAGGTAGGGGCCGATCGTAAAAATGACGCCGACGCGCAACGGTGTCGCGAGCTGATCCTTGCCGTGCGCAGCGATCTGTTTGATGGCGGCCGTTTCTTCGAGAACGCGCTGCGCCTGTTCAACGATGCGCGCGCCGAGCGGAGTCACCACGATGTCGGCGGTCTGGCGCTCAAAGATGCTTACGCCGAGCTCGGCTTCGAGCTTTTTTATCGCAACCGAAAGCGTCGGCTGGCTGACGAAGCATTTTTCGGCGGCGCGCCCGAAATGGCGCTCGCGCGCGAGCGCGACGATATAGCGTAATTCGGTAAGGGTCATCGACGGTCTCTTCGGGCCGCATCTCGGCCCCGGCTTAATCGATCCGCATGTTGGCAGCCTTGATCACTTTCGCCCAGCGCGTAATTTCCGATTTGAGGTAAGCCGACGCTTCGGCGGGCGAGTTGCCAACGCGGTCGATGCCCTGTTGCGCGAGCCGGCCGCTGATGTCGGGCAAATTGAGCAGCTTTACGACATCGGCATGAATACGCGCGATGAGGTCCTGCGGTAACGCCGCCGGCGCATAAAGCGCAGTCCATGTAGCGGTGTCGAAGCCGGGGATGCCGGACTCGGCGATCGTCGGATATTCGGGAGCGATCGGCGAGCGCTGCGGGCTGGTAATCGCGAGTCCGCGCAGTTTGCCGGCTTTGGCCTGAGGCACTGCAACCGGCAGATTGGAGAACATCAGCGGCAATTGTCCTGCGAGGACATCGGCGAGCGCGGGGTTTTCGCCCTTGTACGGTATGTGCACCATCTTGATGTTGAGCGACAGGTTCAGCAATTCGCCGGCAAGGTGAGGCGTTGAACCCAGGCCGCCCGATCCGAAACTCAAGCTTTTATAATTGGCTTTAGCGAATGGCACGAATTCCTGAAACGTTTTCGGCGGCAGCGATGGATGGGTCACGAGCATCTGCGGTGATGAGCCCAAGACGGTGATAATCGCAAGGTCTCTTAACACATCGTAGGGCAGCTTCGGATAGAGCGTCGCGGCGACTGAAGTGCTGGTCTGCGGCGCCACCAGCAGCATATAGCCGTCCGGTGCGGATTTGGCTACGACGTCAGCGGCGATGATGCCGCTCGCGCCCGGGCGATTGTCGACGATCACCGTTTGCGCCCACAGTTCAGTCAGCTTCTGCGCGACGATGCGCGCGGTCACGTCGGTTGCGCCGCCGGGCGCGAAGCCGACGACAAGGCGCACCGACTTGTTCGGATAGGTTTGCGCCCAGGCTTGCACGCAGATGGATAACAACACGCACAGCAACACAGCGCGTCGCAATAACGATTTCATGGCTCCTCCGTGCAGCGTCGACAATTGATTTAAATATGCACGGTCGCGCGCATGATCATTCGTCAAATCGAATATTAGCCTGCCTGCCGAGATTGCCGATGCGCGTGCGTTCGGCGTGCATGAACGCGATAAACTCGGCCGGCGACTCCGGCTGGACGCTCGCGCCCAGTTTCGCGACGAGCTCGCGCACTTCAGGCGATTGCAATGCCTTGACAATCTCCGAGTGCAGCGTGCGCGCGATCGCCGGCGGCGTTTTGGCCGGGACGACAACACCCCACCACTGCGTGATTTCGTAGCCCGGAACAGTATCCGCGACGGTCGGCAGCTCGGGGATGAGTGGATCGCGTTTCGAGCCGGTGGTCGCGAGCACTTTGATGCGGCCGCTTTTTGCGTGCGGCATCGCGACGAGCGGCGAAGTGCTCATGTACTGCAATTGTCCACTGATGACGTCGGTCATTGCCTGCGCCGCGCCTTTGTATGGCACGTGCGTTGTCTTCACGCCGGCGAGGAGGTCGAACATCGCGCCTGCCAAATGCGCCGGCGACGCGTTGCCGGCGGAACCGTAATTAAGCTGCCCGGGTTTTGCTTTGGCGAGTTTCACCAGATCTGCGATATTGTTGACGCCGATACCGGCGTTCACAGTCATCACATTGGCGACCGACGCCATGCGCGAAAGCGGTGCGAAATCCTTGTCGGCATCGTACGGAATTTTCGCATTCAGTGCGGGCAGTGTGGCGAACAGCGTCGTCGTTGCCGCGATGAGCGTGTAGCCGTCGGGCGCTGCAGCTTTGCCGAGCTCGATACCGATGACGCCGCTCGCACCGGCGCGCACGTCGACGACCACCTGCTGTCCGAGTTGCTGCGAGAGCTTGCTGCCGACGATGCGCGACAGGACGTCCTGCGAGCTGCCGGCTGCGCCCGGCACGAGGAAACGAATCGGACGGTTGGGAAAATTCTCGGCTGCAATCGCCGTTCGCAGCAGAGCTACGCCGAGCACCAAGAGCAAAACGCGCACCGTACCCATCGTTTATTCTTTCCTCGAGCCGTCCGGTGGGCAGGCAGACAAACGCTATTGGTGCGCCGATCTAATCCCGCGCTTGAATCTCATATACGGCTTGCACCGGCCAGTGATCGGAAGGCGCCGCGTCGTCGACATAAAAATGCGGCACCGCAGCTGCTACCGCGCGTGCTTCCGAGTTCGCCACCAGCCAGTCTATGCATTGATTGACGACGCGATTGCCGAACGGCACGTTCGCGGTCGGATAGCAGAGGTAAGTCGGCGGACACTGAATGCCGAGCGCCGCGAAACAGCTTACATACCCCGCTTCATGCAGTATGCGCGGAGGATGCACCGTATCGTTCATGTCGCCCATGAAAAATAAAGGCTCGCGTGGCCGGTTGAGCTGCCGCAGTGCGTTCACGATGCGGCGGGTCTGCTCGACGCGGGGCGACTGGCCGGTCTCGCATTCGCGCTGGTTGCGCTGGCTCGTCAGATGCGCAGTCGCGACGAGCACTTCGCGCTCAAGTTCGCGAATCTTGAGCCGCACCCAAAATAGCCTGCGGTCGCCGTCCGGAATCCCGACGTCCTCGGCTCCGTGCTCGATCCGCGTAAAAAGCGCGTCGCGCCAGTAGATGTTTCCCTCCGTGGTCCAGCCGCGGAATTCATCGTCGATGCGTTTGTGGCCCGGCAGCGTCTGGTCGATGACGCTGCGCGATTCCGGCTGCAGTTCCTGCAGGCACAGCACGTCGGGATTGAACACCTCAAGAAACCTGCGCAGCGCAGGAGCACGGATCGCCCAGCGTTGTGTGAGCCAGATGTTGTAGGTGACGATGGAGATTCTGACAGGGAACACCATCCCTCCGATTATTAATAATAGGCCGCTTTGGCGCCGGGCGGCGGCGAGTAGCGGAACGTGCCGCGCTTGAGGATCGCCTCCTTGCCGCCCACTTCGGCGATTCTCGCGGCCTGGTCATCATGCGCGAGCCTGTCGGCGGCTTCAGGGTCAACGACATTACGCAGCTCCACTTCGCATGCATCGAGCAGCGCGGCGCAGGCCGCATTGCGGCCGAGATCGTTGCGTTCGTGCGGGTCGCTCTCGAGATCGAACAGCATCGGCGGCAGACCGACGTAATAGATATATTTGTATTTACCGTGGCGGATCATGTACGAGCCGCACACCGCGCCGGCTGCGTGATATTCCGAGAGTATCGTGCGTTTCGGCACATAGCCTTGCGCGATATCGATCAGCGAATGACCGGGAAGGTGTGCGTCGCGGGCATCGATTTTTTCACCGGCGCCTTCGATCAGCGTCGGAAACGCGTCGGCGAGCGTCACGGGAACATCGCAAACGTTGTCGCGGGGCACTTCGGGCCCGGCTAGGATAAGCGGGATTCCGGCCGACTCTTCGTACATCGTCGACTTGCCCCATAGGCCGCGCGTACCGAGATTGTCGCCGTGGTCCGACGAGTAGATGACGCGCGTATTCGCGGCCAGACCGGTTGCCTCGAGCGTTGCGAGAATCTTGCCGATGTTGTCGTCGAGAAAACTGACGAGCCCGAAGTAAGCGGTGAGGGCGCGCCGCACCATCGGCGCGTCGAACGTTTCGTCGAAACACAGGCACTTGCGCATTGCGTCGATAAACGGATGGCGTGGGCGCTCGGTCGCCTCGTACATGAGCGGCCACGGCAGGTCCTTGTCGCGGTACATATCGTAGAACTGGGGCGGTGCGATCAGCGGAAAATGCGGCGACACGAAACCAACGTAAAGCACCCACGGCTTGTTCTGGTACTTCGGCGCCTCATGCGTGAGCCATTGTTGCGTATGCGCCGCGATATCGCGGTCGTAGTGCGTATATTCGGATTCGCCGGGACCGGCTTCGGGACCTAGTTTTTTCGAGCCGGGGCGTACCGGCAATTCGTCGCGAATGAGTCCGAGCAAATCGCCGACGCGGTTCACGATATGAAGCGGCAGGATTTCTTCGTCGAAACCATTGCGGCGCGCGTCCGAGTCTACATAGTGGAGCTTGCCGATCGAAGTCACGCGATGGCCTTGCTCCATCAGCCGATGCCCCCAGCTTGGCACCCTGCCGTCATACGCGATCGCGTTGTCCCAGTAGCGGATCTTGTGCACGTACTGACCGGTTGCGAATGAAGCGCGCGCCGGCACGCAGATCGGGCAGTTGGTGTAGGCCGAAGTAAAGCGCGTCCCGCGCGCCGCGAGTCGGTCGAGATTGGGCGTCTTGATCAGCGGATGCCCGTAGCAGCCCGTGACGCGCTTATTGTGCTCGTCTGACAGGATGACGATCAGGTTGGACGCTTTCATTTATATTTGCGGTTCACCAGGTCTGCGACCGACACTCCACTTTCGATATCGGCTTTGCGCTTGGTATCGCTGCCGTCTATTTTGCGCGATGCCTCGAGCACCGCGGCCGCCTGCGCGTAGGGAACGAAACACACACCGGCTTCGTCGGCGCACACGAGGTCACCGGGCTTGACGCCAATACCGGCGATCTGCACGATGCCGTTGACTTCGACTGTCTGGTTGCGCCATTTTCCGGTGATCGGCGTGAAGCCGCGGCACCATACCGGCCACCCCATCGCGCGATACTGATCCGGGTCGCGCAAGGTGCCATCGACAATAGCACCGATCTCGCCCTGGCGCCGGCCGATGGTGGCCGACTGGCCCCCCATGTTGGAACAGCCCATAACGCCTTCGATTACGAGCACGTCACCCGGCTCGGCAAGGTTATGCGCCTCGGTCTCGCCCTGGCCGCTCGTTTTGTCATGCGCGGCTTTGTGGATCTGAGTGGCATGCGCAATGTTGCGCACGGTGAGTGCCGGACCGACGATGCGCTTGCCGGTATTGACCGGCGGCAGCACGTACGAGGAAACGACGCCGACGATGCCGAGCTCGTCAAACGCGTCCGAAATCGTCCCAGTCAAATCGACGAGCGCTTTAAAGCCGTCGACGATTGCGGTGGGCAGGCGCGGCAGCTCGAGCAGGCGAATCGCGTCGCGCGGCAGCTTGCCGATGGGCTTCTTTTCAGACATGGGAGTTTTTACGCATAAGAGGGAAGGGAACCGTGATTGTAGGTGCCGCGCGAAGCTTGCGTCAATTTGCTGCTTTCGTTATCGTGGGGAGACTCCTACCAGCGATAGTTGAACCCTATGGCAAGCAAAAAACGCGGCATGCGCCGCGGGCTCACCGCATACGGCGACGAGGATTTCTCGCTGTTCCTGCGCAAAGCGTTTATCAAGGCAATGGGCTATACCGACGACGCGCTCGAGCGTCCGATCATCGGCATCACCAATACCTATAGCGGCTTCAACGCGTGCCATCGCACGGTGCCTGAGCTGATCGAGGCGGTGAAGCGCGGCGTCATGCTTGCCGGCGGTTTACCGGTCGATTTTCCGACCATCACGCTGCACGAGTCGTTCGCGCATCCGACGAGCATGTTTCTGCGCAATCTGATGTCGATCGATACCGAGGAGATGATACGCGCGCAGCCGCTCGACGCGTGCGTGCTGATCGGCGGCTGCGACAAGACAGTGCCCGCGCTCTTGATGGGTGCCGCGAGCGCGAACGTGCCGGCGATCATGCTCGTGACGGGTCCGATGCTGACCGGAGACCACAAGGGCGAGCGGCTCGGCGCGTGCACCGACTGTCGCCGCTTCTGGGCGCGCTATCGCGCCGATGAGATCGACGCGAATGAAATCAATGCGGTCAATGCCAAACTCGCGCCCACGGCCGGCACCTGCATGGTCATGGGAACCGCGAGCACCATGGCGTGCGTGACCGAGGCGCTCGGCATGATGCTTCCCGGCGGCGCATGCATACCGGCCGTGATGTCCGAGCGTTTGCGCAATGCCGAAGCGACCGGCGCGCGCGCCGTCGCTATCGCCAAAGAAAAGCTCACTCCGGCCAAGATCATGACGGTGCGGGCGTTCGAAAACGCGCTGCGCGTGTTGCTCGCAATCAGCGGCTCGACCAACGCAATCGTCCATCTCACCGCAATGGCGGGAAGGCTCGGCATCACGCTCGATCTCGACGCATTCGACCGCATCGGCCGCGAGACGCCGGTGCTGGTCGACTTGAAGCCGACCGGCCAGCACTATATGGAAGACCTCTACCGCGTTGGCGGCCTGACGACAATCCTGCGCGAGATCAAGCCGCTGCTGAACC
>DASYSI010000057.1:0-2974 GCA_036003485.1 Burkholderiales bacterium
ACCATCACCAGCAACTGTGAAGTCTCGAGGTCGAACACGCCAAGGCCGGTCGCGGTCGAGAACAGCACGAACGCAAATTCGCCGCCCTGCGAAAGCGCAACGGCGAGCCGCTGCGCGGTATCGTTCGGCGCGCCGGTCGCGCGCGAAATCGCGTACATCAAAATAAACTTCGCCAGCATCAGCGCGAGGGCGAGCCCGATCACGGTGAGCGGCGCGCTCGAGAGCAGCGTGAGATTGGCGCTCATACCGACAGAAATGAAGAACAGCCCGAGCAACAGTCCCTTGAACGGCTCGATATCGGCTTCGAGCTCATGCCTGAACTCGGAATCGGCGAGCAAGACGCCGGCGAGAAACGCGCCGAGCGACATCGACAGTCCTATTTTCTCCATGATCAGCGCCGATCCGACCACCAGCAGCAGCGCGGCGGCGGTGAAAACTTCGCGGCTGCTATGCCCGGCAATAAACTTGAGCGCCGGTCTGACCACGAGCCGGCTGCCGGCGATGACCACCGCAATCGCTGCGATGCCCTTGGCCGCGGCCGTCCAGTGAGCACCGCTCTGCTCGGGCGAAGCCGCGAGCAGCGGCAAAAGCGCGAGCAGCGGGATTACCGCGAGGTCCTGAAACAGCAGTATCGCAAACGATTCGCGGCCGTGCCGCGTCAGGAGCTGCCCGCGCTCAGTCAAAGATGCAATCACGAGCGCGGTCGATGACATGGCGCAGCCGATACCCACGATCAGCGCTGCCTGCCATGTTAATCCGGCTGCGATCGCGGTGAACGCGATTGCGCCGCCGGTGACCGCAACCTGCGCTCCACCGAGTCCAAATACGGTATGGCGCAGCGCCCACAGCCGTGCGGGATCGAGCTCGAGTCCAATCAGGAACAGCAATAGCACTACGCCGAATTCGGCAAACTGCATCGTCGACTCGACGGCGCCGACCACCCCGAGGCCCCATGGACCGATCAGCATGCCGGCGGCAAGATAGCCGAGCACAGCGCCGAGCTTCAGACGCTGAAACAGCGGCACCAGCAGCACGGCAACGAGAAGGAAAATTGCCACCTGTTCAAGTAGGTGCATAGCGGTTACCCAAAAAGTTAACTTTCGGAATTCAGCGCGGCTTTAGGGTCGCGCCGAATTCGCGCGAGCATGATTATTGCCCGGTGCACGAAGGCGAAGGGGAATTAATATCGCCGGTTGTAAAATGACTCGACCCGCCCGGATCGTATCTATTCCGGTACCACGCAAACGCTCAGCCGGCGATACCGATTTCCTGCTGTAAGTCTTTGATTACCTGCTCGCGGCTGCGGAGTAGCCATTTTTTACGTTTGCCGATGGGATCGTTCTGGATTTCCGGAATAATTTTTAGCGCGGTAAAAACCGGTCCCGGCTGCGCCAGTATGCGCCCGATGTTGACGGCGAAGGTTTCGAGATTGTCGTACGACGCTGCTAAGGGATAACCGGCACCGCGCGCGATCACGTCGTAGCAAATGTTTTTGGCGTTTGGAACCGGCTGCCCTCCAGTGGTTGCGTAGCATTCGTTGTCGAGCAGAAAGTGATAAAAATTTTTCGGCTGATGCTCGGCGACCATCGGCAGAATTCCCAGGCTCATCAGCAAGTCGCCTTCAGAATCGAAGACGATGACCTTCTGGTCAGGTCGGGCCAGCGCCAGGCCAAAGGCGAATGACGCGTGTCCGCCCATGGCAGGATCGCCCAAGGGCACATCGCGGTTTGGCTGGGTACTGATGCGGGTCCAGTGACGGCCGCCGCGACCCGGCACTACGATGGCGTCGCCACGATGCTGCTGGAAGATTTTCAACATTTCGGCGGTATCGATCATGACGCATCGCCTATCAATGGAAACCATGGTATTCGTCGCCGACCAGCACCGCGACCGGACGCCTGGTTTTGCGCGCCTCGTCGAACGCCGCCGAGATGCGCGGCGCATCGGCATCATTTTCGACCAGGTAATAGTTGATGCGGAAAGCGTTGAGGAACGGTTCGGTGTAGACCGCGGCCGTATCCTGCGTGATGCCGTGACGCGTCCAGCCCCGATAGCCGACCATCAGTACCACCGGAATGTTGAGGCCGAGCGCCCAGCCCCGCAGAGAATCTCCCGATTCCATCAGGCCGGTATTTTGTATCAGTATGATCGGTGTCTTTCCGCCCGCGGATAATCCGGCGGCAAGAGAGTAGGCGAGGCCCTCGCGGCTTACCGCGACGACGTGGAGAGACGGCTCGGCTTTCATCAGCACATACAGCCAATTTGTCTCGCTGTCCGGCAACCATACGATATGCGAGACAGCATTCTTTTTTATTTCTCCGAGGACGGTCTCGGGGCTCAACACAGCTTCGGCAGTTTGACTCATCGTTTGTCTCAGTCTTTAGGAAAGATATGACATTAGCCGCTATTGTGATACGACGGTCAACATATTGGCATCACGCCCGATGACCCACGCGCCATTCGGTTGTTTCTGCAGAATCGATAGTGTGTTGCCCGCGCGTTTGACCGACGCACCACCCTGTTGCGGCGTTATCACGACCGAGAGCTGGGTCCAGCAAAACGCCCACGCTCCGAGCACACGGATCTCCTGAACTTCGCTGGTCGCGTCGATGCGAAATTGCTTCAGCGCGGCCTGGCCCGCTGCGAAAGCAGCTTTGCCGCGCATGGGCGGATGGCCGGGCGTGAGAAACACCACGTCTTCGGACATCAGGCTCAGAATTTGTTCAGTGTCTCCCGCGGCCGACGCTTTCAGCCAGGTCGCAATAAGCTCGCGTATCGCTCGTTCATCTTGTTCCATGCTGGCTCCCCGATGCTTGCGCTTGCATAGTCTGGTATCCGACTCCCGCGGCTGCGGCGTGCTACCGCGTATTCCGATGAACACGCATTCTGCACCACCGCTAATCGACCTTCAACTGAATTGATCTCGCGATGCGCGTGCAACCATCGCGTGGCTTCATTCTGCGTGCTGTGCTGC
>DASYSI010000058.1:0-7549 GCA_036003485.1 Burkholderiales bacterium
CAGACGGTGACGTCAGGAAAATCCTGATTACATTTTGCATCCCCTTGGATTACTTTTGGGCCTATTGCGTCGTTTGATTCCCCTGGGCCACAGGGGCTGCGGACGGCGGCCGATCAACACCTAATTGCAGAGACCACACATGGACGAAAGACAATCTCATTTGGTAACCGGGCATTTCACGCCGCGCCAGATCTGGCGCGCGATTTCGGCCCGGAAAACGGCATCTAACGACGCACCGGATTACGTGGTTGAGCGCGCGGGCTACAGCGTTCGCCGGGCAGGCTCACCCCGCCAGCGTAGAAAAGCCTGCAGGCTCGTTGATAACATGTACTCGCGGCGCGGATACCAAACTGATAGCGTTCTAAGTATTCCGCGCCATCCCAACTCGATAATGCTGGAGGCCTCGAGCGGGCAGAAGCTCTTCGGCACACTCACGCTGGGATTCGATTCGGAACAAGGTCTGCTCGCAGATGCGCTTTATCAAGAAGAGATCAATTGTTTGCGAACGACGGGGCGCAAGCTTTGTGAAGTGTCAAAACTCGCCGTCGATCCGCAATATGGCTCGAAAGAGGTCCTCGCTTCGATCATCCATCTTCTTTATATCTACGCACACGTTGTTAACAAGGCCACTGACATGCTGATCGAGGTGCATCCGCGTCACGCCGGGTTTTACGAACGCAAGCTTGGTTTTCGCCAGATCGCCGGAATGCGCACCTGCCCGCGGGTCAATGCACCGGCGGTGCTGCTACACATCGAACTGAGCTACATGCAGGAGCAGATATCCAGGCATGGCGGCTCACGCGACACCAGGGAACGATCTCTCTATCCCTATTTTTCCCCGGAATGTCTGATCAACCAGAGGGAAACCCGCGACAACCGAGTTCAGCTCGCCGCCTGATCCGACGACCTCTTGACGACCGGCCGCGATGTCTTCAGCGCGAGTGTCCGCGTAACTCCTTTTCGCCGCACGCGCTGTGCGTTTAGGCCGCTGCGGCAACCTTGCCGGAAAGCTCGCGCCTGATTGCGTGGACTGCTTTCTCCAGGTCTTCTTCGTTGTTGAAGAAAGACATCGACAACCTCAGCGCATCGTCCTTGACGTTAACGACGACGCGGTGCTTTTCGCGCAAACGCTCCATTAGCTCGCCGGCATTCGGCACCAGCACGTTGACGATCTGGGCCCGCTCCTCCCACTTCTCCGGAGTGCCGGTCTTGAGATCCGCCTCCTTAAGCAGTTTCAGGCACGTCGATGACAGGTCGCGCACGCGTTGCTCGATCGCCTGCAGCCCGATCGACTGCAGGAATTCCGCGCCGCGCCGCAGCACGCGCACCCCGAGAAAATTGGGATTGCCGCTCTCGAAGCGGTGCGCGCTGCGGACATAATCGAACTGGCTGTTGACGTGGGCGCGCGCAGTTGCTGATCCCTCGCTAACCGGCGCCTTGATGAACGACGTTTTGAGTTCATTGACGAGTTCCTCGCGGCAGTACACGAGTCCGGACCCGGTCAGGCCAAACAGGCTTTTGTGGCCGCCGATCGAGATGATGTCGGCTCCCAGTTCGCACAGCGGTGCCGCGAGGATGCCTGCGGCCTGCACGCCATCGACCACGAGCCTGATATCGCGCTCGCGGCAGACCTTGCCGAGCGCGGGCAGATCGACGCGGTAGCCGTTGCCGTAAGTTACGTACGCGCACGCGACAACGCGCGTGCGTGCGTCCATTTTCGCAACGAATGCGTCGAGCGCAAGCCGGCCGTTGCGGTGCTCGGCGTAGCGGATCTCGACGCCTTTGGCTTCCCAGTGTTTCCACACCCAGATGTTCGCGACATGCTCGAGGTTGGTGAGCACGACGTTGTCGCCGGGTTTGAGATCGAAGCCGTGAGCGGCGATATTGAGCCCCTCGGTCGTGTTCTTGGTGAATGCGATTTCGGCGGGCTTTGCGCCCAGCAACTGCGCCATCACCGCGCGCGTCTCGGCAACGTTCTCTGCGGACCAGGCGTCCGCGCCGGCGTTCTCGTAAACATCGCGCGTGTATTCCTGCAACGTCTGCTCCTGGCAACGCGGTGGCACGGTCTTGCGTGCAACGTCGAGGTAAGTCCAATGCTTGAGCGTCGGGAATTCGTTGCGTAACGCGGTCCAGTCGGGTTTCATTTGGCAGCACCTTCCTTGAGTATTTTTGAATACGTATCGACCGCCTGGGATTGCGCGCTCTGCAGCGCGACCCAGTCGATGTCGACCAATTTCAAATCCGTCAGCTTGGGCATGTTCTTCAACGGCGGCATGTCGGGCCGGCCTGAATAGGCGCCGACGTCGTCCATGATGACCTGCTGGCCTTCTTTGGAAATCATGTAGTGCATGAGTAATTGCGCAGCGTTCGGATTCGGCGATCCGGCGACCACTGCGACCGGGCTTGGCGCAACCGGCACGCCTTCTTTCGGAAAATTAATCGCGATCGGCAGGTCCTTGTGTACCCGCATCACGACTTCCCAGCTGTCCATCATGGCCGCGACCGGGCGCTCGCCGGCGGCCACTGCGTTGGCGGCGGGAGCGGTAGAGCCGACCACCATCGGCGCATTCTGTGCGAGTTGACGGATGAAATCGAGGCCGAATGTTTTTTCCCAGTAATAAAAAGCCATCAGGCCGGTGCCGCTCGCGCCCGGGTCGGCTGCGATCAGCTTGCCTTTCCATTTCGGGTCGAGCACGTCTTTCCAGGTTTTCGGCGCCTCGGCGGCGGAGACAATCTTGTTGTTGTAGGCGATGCCGACCGGAATCACGCGGGCGGCGACGAAATAGCCTTCCTTGTCCTTGAACTGCGGCAGATACTTTGCGCCTTCAGGCGACTTGTATTTAGCCAGCCAGCCCTTGTCGCGGGCATTGAGAAATCCAGGCACCGAGGAGGCGTGGATCACGTCGGCCTTGATGTTCTTCGATTCCATTTCGGTGTTGAAGCGCTGAAACAGCGGCAACGCCGTGGCGCGGTAGAACTCGCACTTGACGCCGCTATAGGTGCGTTCGAAACCCTGGCAGATTTTCTGCGTCGCTTCGATCGCGGCCGACGAATAGAACACGACCTTGCCTTCCTTGCGTGCCGCCGCAATCAGTGCGTCGTCGAAGGCGCTGGCCGCGAACGGCAGCAAGGCAAGCAGCGAAATGAAGAGGCTGGATCTGGCTTTCATTCGTTCTCCTGATTTTATTGCGGTAATGCAAAAGTCCGGATTGCATTGACGCCGACGCGGTCGCCGGCGGCAAGTCGCGGCACGCTCAATTCGCGCGCCTTGAGTCTGAAGCTGCCGGCGTCGAGTACGTATTCGCTGATGCCGCCGAGATAAGTCACTTGCACGACGCGCGCGCTGGCGCCTGTGCCCCCGCCGGGGACGAGCAAAATATCCTCCGGCCGCACCAGCAGCCATAGCTTATCACCGGCGGCAAACCGATGCCGGCAGTGCGCAGTGAATTCCCATCCGTCGGCGATCGCTACCGCAACGTTGCCCTCGGTGCCTGCGCTGCGCGCGGTGCCCGGCAATTCGTTCGCCGCACCGACGAAATCGGCGACAAAACGCGTGCGCGGCGTGCGGTACAAGTCGAGCGCGCTGCCGAGCTGTTCGATTACGCCGCCGTGCATCAGGCAGATCTGATCCGAGATGACGAATGCTTCTTCCTGGTCGTGCGTGACGTAAATCGTGGTCAGCCGGCTGCGCTGCTGCAGCTCGCGGATTTCGTAACGCATCTCGGTGCGCAGCTTGGCGTCGAGATTGGATAGCGGTTCGTCGAGCAACAGCACTTCGGGTTCATAGACAATGGCGCGCGCAAGCGCGACGCGCTGCTGCTGGCCGCCCGAGAGCTCACCCGGAAACCGCTCGGCCAGCTGCGCGAGCTGCACCACGCCGAGCGCCTGCTGCACGCGATCGCGCAATTCCGCGGCGGGCGTCTTGCGCACGCGCAGCGGATGCGCGACGTTTTCCCATACGCGTTTGTGCGGCCACAGCGCGTAGGACTGGAACACCATGCCGATTCTGCGCGCGGCGGGCGGCAGGTGCACTCCGCGCGCCGGATCGGACACTGCGCGCTCACCGATGGCCACCGTGCCGCCATCGGCACGTTCGAGTCCCGCCACGAGCCGCAGCAGCGTGGTCTTGCCGCAGCCGCTTGGGCCGAGCAATGTGACGAGCGAATGCGCCGGCACCGTCAGCGACACGCGCTTCAACACTTCGACGTCGCCGAAACGTTTTTCCAGATTTTCAATGCGAACGGTGGACATGCTCAGTTTGACGGCGCGAACTCGGTGCTCAGGAATTTCTGGAAGGCGACGACGATGATAAGCGTGAGCACGAGCAATATCGTTGCGTAAGCGCTCATCGAGCCCATGTTGCCGCTCTCGTATAGGTCGAACAGCACCACGGCCGGCACTTCCTGGCCGTACGAATACAGCAGCACCGAAGTACCGAGCTCGCGCACCATCGAGATAAAGAGGAGCAGCCACCCGCCGATCAGCGCCGGCCGGATCAGCGGCAACAGAACCCAGCGGAAGGTCGCGAACCACGACGCACCGCACACTGCCGAAGCTTCCTCGAGACTGCGGTCGACCTGCAGCAGCGCGCTCGAAGTCGCGCGTTCTCCGAATGGCAGAAAGCGCGTGATGTAGCTCACGACCAGTATCCACATCGTGCCGTAGAGCACGAGCGGCGGCTTGATATAGGCCAGCATCAGACCGGTGCCGATCACGATACCGGGCAGGGCGAGCGGCAGCACCAGCACCATGCCAGCGACGCGGGCGAACCAGCCGCGATTGCGCGCGATGAAGTAGGCGCCGACCGCGCCCAAGATGAGCGCTGCAGTCGCACCGATCGCTGAATACAAAGCGCCGTTCCACAGCGAACGCAGGCCCGCCGGATATTCAGCCCATAAGTAGACGTAATGCCTGAAGCTTAAACTGTTGCCGGTCAGCGAAACGAAGCCCGCCGCCAGCAGCGAATTCACAAGTAGCGCCAGCACCGGCAACGCCACTGCGAGCAGCGCATAGGCGACGACCAGCCCGTACGCCGGTGCGCGCCACGCGCCGAGCGCGAGTCGCTTGTGGCGAAAGCCTTTGCCCGAGACGGTGACGTAGCTGCGACGCGTGACGAGGAACTGCTGCAGCGCAATCGCGATCGCAGACAAAACCATTAGCAGCGTGGCGGCCGCGGCGGCTTGCGCGAGATTCGGCGGCATGCGTCCCATCAGCCGGTAGATCTCCGTCGGCAGCAGGAACACGTTGGCCGGACGGCCGAGGATAGCGGGTATGCCGAATTGCTCGATCGCGTTGAGGAAGGCGACGAGCGCGGCGGCGCCGATGCCGGGAATTGCGAGCGGAAGCACTACCGATCGCAGCACGTCGCCGGTCCGGCTGCCGCTGGTTTCGGCCGCTTCCTCGAGCGCCGGATCGATCGCAGCGAGCACGCCCGCGGTCAGCACGTAGACATACGGCGACATGTAGATACCGAGGCAGAAGATCATGCCGCCCAGGCTGTAGATATTGAGCCACGGTTCGGTGAGTCCCAGCCATTTGCCGGCGAGATTGAGCAGGCCGGTTTGCGGCGCGCCGAGTACCGCCCACGCGAGGCCGCCGATGAAAGGCGGCGTGATCAGCGGCACCATCGCGCACAGACTGATCAGCGAGCGGCCCCTCAAGTCGCTGCGCACCGCGAGAAACGCGAGCGGCACGCCGCAGCCGAGCGCGATCAGAGCAGCGCAGATTGCGACCAGCACCGAATTGAGAAACACTCGGAAGAGTTCCGGATTCGCGAACAACGCGACGTAGGCGTCAAAACCCGGCTTGCCGCCGGGCGTTGCGCTCGCGTAGAGCAACCAGCCGACCGGGTAGATCACGAGCAGCGCGGCGATCACGATGATCGCCTGCTGCGTCAGGCGCTCGCCGCGGGTCTCGCTTAAGCTGCCGACATTCACTCGGGCATCAAGCCGTCAACTCGGCCGCGCTCGAGATCACCGGTATTTCGGCTGCGGGCAGCGCGGGAATCGATTTCAAGCCCGAGCCTGTATTGAGTATGACGATGCGCTCGTTACGCCCGATGCTTCCGTTCGTGATCGCCTGTTTCAATCCGGCGACGGTGGTCGCGCTTTCAGGACACGAAAATATGCCTTCATGCCGTGCAATTTCCTCGGCTGCGGCCAGTGCATCAGCGGTGCTCACGGCGAGCGCAGCGCCGTCCGTTTCGCGCAGCAGTTTCAGTACTGCGCGCGCGCCTGGCGGGTTGGGCGACTTGAGCCCGCCGGGCGGAACATCGAGTTTGCCCCACGGCTCGCAGCTCTCTTTGCCTTCGTTGAATGCTTTGACCGCCGGAGCGCAGCCCGCGAACTGCGTGACGAACAGCCGCGGCAGCCTGCCGCTTATCCAGCCCAGTTGCTTAAGCTCGTCGAACGCCTTGTAAATGGCGATCGCGCCGAGCCCGCCGCCCATCGGGTAGAAAATCACGTCGGGCAGTTGCCATCCGAACTGTTCGGCAATTTCGAGCCCCATGGTTTTTTTGCCCTCGGTGCGGTACGGTTCGAGCAACGTGCACACATTGAACCAGCCGTTCTTCAGGCACGCGTCGGCGACGATTTTCCCCGACAGATGCCAGTCATCGACGAGGTAAGTACGCGCACCGGCCATCGTGCAGTGCATGCGGCTTGACGGCTGTGCGTCGGTCGGCAGCACGTTCACGCACGCGATGCCGGCACGCGCCGCATACAGCGCCCACGAGCCGCCGGCGTTGCCCGAGCTGTTGAGCGCGACGGTTTTCACACCGAGCTCGCGGTAACGCGTGAGCGCGACCGTCGCGCCGCGGTCCTTGAAGGTGCCGCTCGGGTTGCGTCCCTCGTCTTTCACCCACAGCTCGCCGCAACCCAGCGCGGCGGCGAGCCGCGGCGCGCGCAGCATCGGCGTCCAGCCTTCGCCCAGCGTCACCGCACCTTCGGGTTCGTTCGCGGGAAGCAGCGGCGCATAACGCCACAGCGATGAGGGGCCGCGCGCAATGGCTTCCGGCGTAACCTCGCGGCGTATCCGCGCCAGATCGTAGCGCGCGTAGAGCAGCCCGCCATCGCCGCAGGTCGTATTGCGCGGCACATCGGCCGGGAACTGCCTGTTGCAGACCGTGCACTCGAGATGAGTGACATAGCTCATATCCGGATTCCTGTTTTCGTTTTAAAACGCTGCCTGCGGAGGACCAAGTTTTCGGCGCGGATCACCCACTATCCGTGCAAGCGCAACCATGCGCTCATCATGCCACAATCCCGCGCGCGCAGCGGTTGTCACCGTTCAGGTACGAGACGCGAATATTTACGCATCAAAGTGAACGCGCGCCTGCTGCGATGCAGGTTTAATTCCCTTTGAAACGAGGTTTTCGCTTTTCAGCGAACGCCTTGCGTCCCTCGTGATAATCCTCGCTGCGGAAACATGCGTCGATCAGCGCTTGCGCGTGCGACAGATCGCGCGCCGGAAAATCCTTCTCGTAATCCAGAAATGCGCGCTTGATCGCCGCCAGCGTGAGCGGCGCATTGTCGGCGATGGTTTGCGCATA
>DASYSI010000059.1:0-6903 GCA_036003485.1 Burkholderiales bacterium
CGCCGATCCAGACGTCACGCCAGTCGATGCTCGCTCGCGGAATGATCTTGTATATCATCGCAAACATCACGGTGGTCATCCCCAAACTCACGAGCACGTCGGTTAAGTGCGCGAGTATTTCCCACGCGCCGAAGAGCGGGCTCCACCATCTGGCGAAAGCAGACAAGCCGGCGGATACCACCAGCGAGACCATCAGTAAAAAAGCGATGCCTAGAACCAATCCGAATGACAGCAGCCGGGCGCGCAGCAGTTCCCACAGGCCGCTGCGCTGCTTTGCGGCGGGCGCGCGCCAAATGCGGTCCAATGCATTTTGCAGCTCAGCGAAAACGGTGGTGGCGCCGACGATGAGCAAGCCGACTCCGACCAGGGTCGCGATCGCGCTGTTGCCGGGACGATGCACGCTTTCGAGCAATTCCTCGATCGCGCGCGCGCCATCTTCTCCCATCAGGCCGCGAAGTTGACCGATAATTTCTCCGCGCGCCGCGTCAGCGCCGAAGAAAAAGCCGGCAACCGCAATCACGATCAGCAGCAGCGGCGCGATCGAAAATATCGTGTAATAGGCGAGGGCCGCACCCATGCTCGGCGCGTAATCTTCGAGCCACGCGTTTACCGCAGCGCGCACGAGCGACAGCGCGTCCGTATTGGGCATGCGCGATCCCGGAGCGCGCGGCGATGGCGAGGGGAATTCACCTGCGCCCGGCGCTGCGGACGCGGCACGGCTATATTTTGTGACCGACTTGTTTGCCGCTGTCCCAGCGCGCGCGTTTGTCGTTGAGTTCGTAACCTTCCTTCCTTTCCGCGTGGGGTTGGGTCGACTCGGAATCACTTGCAGGCAAGGGATGGGTGACGGCAACTGCCGGTTGCGGCGAGCGGCGCTTTTTCCGGCCAGCGCCTTTGATGGAATCTTTGGTGCCGCGCTTACTCATGGATTTCATCTGGAAATTCCGCTTGAGCGAGGATGACTTCGTCATTGAATGTTTCGATCGGCACGTCAAGCGACGAATTTTGTGTAGTCGATCACGTCATATCTTTCCAACTCAGACAATGGCTGAAGCAACTCTAGCGTCGACTGGATGCGTCGAGCATCGGCCGATTCCCGATCTAACTGTAGGACATGACCGACGACGCACTTTTCGCGCTCGCTGAATTTGTTGCAGTACTTCGCGCGATCGAGGATCCGCCGCGGTCATTAGGTTGGTGTTTCGGCGCGGGGGAAGCGCCCGCCACGCTCCCGCGGCGATGATAAGATTGTGCGGCCGTCAGGCACAGCCATGCGACCGACATGGGCTGAACGAAACAATTCTAGCGATCAGGGGGGCTTGCCATGTCAAACACGAGCGCGACGGCATCGAAGCATCCGATCGCCGTGCTAAGCGCGATCGCGGCCAATCTCGTCATTGCCGCCGCCAAGTTTACGGGCGCGGCGGTGACCGGCAGCTCGGCCATGATTTCCGAAGGCATACACTCCGTTGTGGACACGGGCAACGGACTTCTGATCCTGCTCGGCAGAAAGATGGCGGCCAAAGCACCGGATCGCGAACATCCGTTCGGCTATGGCAAGGAGCTCTATTTCTGGACCCTGATTGTGGCGATCCTTATTTTCGCGGTCGGGGGCGCGATGTCCTTATATGAAGGTATTGCCCACATCCGCGATCCGCGCCTGCTGCGCGACCCCGGATGGAATTACCTCATCCTGGCAGTAGCATTCGTGGCTGAGTCGGGTTCGCTGGCAGTCGCTTTCGTCAAGTTCAGACGTGAGCATCCAGACGGCGCGATCTGGAAATCAGTGCGCGCGAGCAAGGATCCCACTACGTTTACCATCCTATTCGAAGATACCGCCGCCTTGGGCGGCGTGGTCATCGCAGCGCTCGGCATTTATTTGGGGGACGTTTTTCAAAACGAATACTTGGACGGCGTCGCATCGGTTCTCATCGGCATTCTGCTGGGAGTCGTGGCAGTGCTGCTCGCGCGCGAAAGCAAAGGCCTGCTGCTCGGCGAAGGGGTGCGTCCCGAGATGCTGCAAAAAATTCGCGAAATCACCGAATCGCACTCTGGCGTCGAAAAAGTGATTGAGCTCTTGACGATGTATTTCGGCCCCAATGAGGTGCTGCTCAACATGGACCTGAAATTCAAGACCGCTCTGACTGCTCAAGACATCGTGTCTGCCGTGGACCAGCTCGAGGCGGAGCTCCGCCGCGAGTTCCCGGAGATCCACCGCATCTCGATCGAAGCGCGCTCGTTCCGTTCTGCTCCTCCTGCAGTGCCGAGCGGCGTCTAGCCTGCTCGCGCTAGCGCGCTAGCGCGAGCGCTGACGCTCACGCTCACGCATGAGCGAATGCGTCGGCAGCCAGTTTTGCCGCGCCCGCAGTCACTGCATGATCTTTCAGACTTGCGACGACGATCTTTAGCCCCGCGATTGCAGTGGCCGCGCTATGATCGCCAATACCGGTGCGGATTTCCTCGCGCATCAGAGCCGGCATCGCTTCGACCATGCCGCCGCCGAGTACGATGACGTCGGGATTGATAAAGTCGACCAGATTTGAAAGCGCAATCCCTACGATGCGCGCCCTGCTGCGCACAAGCTCTTCGATCGCCTTGTCGCCATTCCTGATCGCTTTGGCGAGATCGCCGCTTTTGATCCTCGTTACATCGGTGCCGACGTTTTTCAGGAGGCTCGGCGCAGCCTGCTTGGCGGCCAGGATTGCCGCATCTCCCGCGATAGCGGTACGGCTTGCCACATCGTCGAGCAATCCCTCGCGCTGCGATCCGGCCAGCGGACCGATTGCATGCAAAAGGTAATTTCCAATGTCCCCGGCGTGTCCCGTGGCGCCGACGTGAAGCTTGCCGTCGATGATCAGAGCGCCGCCGATTCCAGTGCCGATGAAAACGCCAATGACATGCCTGGCGCCGGCGGCGGCGCCGAGCTGATGTTCTCCATACAAGCCCGCCTGAACGTCATTGGCCACACAGACATTTGTTCCAGTCAGCTTCGCAATTCGATGTTGGAAAGGATAACCTGCGAGAAAAGGAACATTCGGACAGGTGCGCAAGGTGCCTTTTTCGTAGTCGATTTCACCAGCGCAACCCGTTCCGACGCCGGCCAAAGTCATTCCCTCCTTGCGGGCCTTCTTGACAAGGTCACTGACTGCTTCGTTCAGGTTTGCGGTAAAAGCTTTCTTTCCCTTGTGCGCATTGGTTTTGATCTTGATGTCGCGTATCACTCTGAACTTCTCATCGAACAAGGAGAACAAACACTTGGTCCCGCCGATATCGATGCCAATCGCGCAACGCCGTGCCATATTTTCCTCCGTGAGTAACTGTGCCGGAATGAAGGTTTAAACGCAATTAAAACCGCCTGCCAGATCGCTGCCGGCTTTGTTTGTCTGCGCTACGCAACGTCGGAAGATTCTTACGCCGATAACCACGCGCGGCGGACAGAGTCGCGGGCGATTCTGCGATTTCATTGTTGGTAAAGGAGACGTCATTGCGCTACCTCGCACTCGCTGTGGACTTCGACGGGACGCTCGCGCACGACGGAATCGTCGGCGCGGAGGTTATCGCCGCACTCGAACGCCTTGCAGCGACGGGACGCAAGCTGATACTGGTGACCGGACGGGAACTCGACCAGCTGCTCGGCATTTTTCCGCAGATTGCGCTCTTCGATCGCGTCGTCGCCGAAAACGGCGCGCTTCTCTATCGGCCCGGCTCGCGCGAGCGTCAGCTGCTGACGACCGGACCGACCGAATTATTCGTCGCGGAATTGCGGCGGCGCGGCGTCAGCCCGCTTTCGGTCGGCAACTCGATCGTAGCGACCGTCGAGCCAAACGAAATCATCGTGCTTGAAACCATACGTGATCTTGGGCTCGAACTGCAGGTCACATTCAACAAGGGCGCCGTGATGATACTGCCTGCGGGCGTCACCAAGGCGTCCGGGCTTCTCACTGCGCTCGTGGAACTGAACCTCTCTCGTCACAATGTCGTCGCCATCGGCGACGGCGAAAATGACCACGCGCTGCTCGAAACCGCAGAGTATTCGGCGGCAGTCGCCAATGCGCTGCCGTTGCTGCGCGAGAAAGCCGACCGCGTGACCTCGCGCACACATGGCGAGGGCGTGATCGAGCTGATCGACGATCTGATCAGCACCGATCTTGCCGCGGCGCCGACGCGACGGCCGCGTACGATCGTGCTCGGTAGCGATGAAAGAGGCGCCGAAATCAGCGTGCCAGCCGCAGGCGCGCTGTTGCTGATCGCAGGAGATAATGTCGTGGAGAAATGGGCTCTCGCCGCAGGAATACTGGAGCGTCTGTGTGTGCAAGGCTACCAATTTTGCGTGATCGATTCGGGCGGCGTTTATAAGGAGCTGAGAGGCGCCGTGAAATTCGGAGACGCGCGCCGCAGCCCGGGCGCAAGCGAAGTTCTGACCGCGCTCGAAAAACCCGACGTCAGCACCGTCGTCGATCTGAGCGCGTTGTCAGCCCATGAGCGGCCGGCGTTTTGCACAAACTTACTCGCGCGCTTACGCGAGTTGCGTGCGCGCAGCGGACGTCCGCATTGGATACTGGTCGATGAAATCCGCCATCTCGTGCCGGCAAACTCGCCGGGCGCGGCGCAGGACCTTGACGCCATGATATACGTCACCGCGAAACCCGACAGCGTCGCTCCTTCCACGCTGCGGGACATTACAATGGCGGCTATGTTCGGTGCGGCGCCGGCAAATGCAATACAAGCGCTGTGCCAGGCGTGTGAGGTCCCTGTGCCGCTGAGTACGCGCGGCGGACTTGCGCGGGGACAGGCGCTGTGGTGGACGCGTGACGGCCACTCGCTTCGAGTGCTTAACGTCGCATCGAGTCAAACTGCCAAAGTGAGCGCGGAGCGTGCGGCGCATGCGTGATCGAGTGCATCACGCGTGGCCAGTGGCACGAGTAGTGGCTGAATACCAGGTAGTCTGACGCAGAAGCCGCGGCGCGCTCTCGTGCGCGGCCGATTCCCGCGGGACGTCGTGAACGAAAAGACGCGCGGTACACCGCCGCGCGCGCTCTGTTAATATTCAAACTTCGCCCGTAACTCCAGTCAACGCGAACGATGATGCGACGCGGCACCGGCTTTGTACTCGAAGTCAATCCAAAAATTCCACGCGAGCTGTCGCGACTGAAAGAATTGGCGTTTAACCTCTGGTATAGCTGGCACCGGCCTGCGCGTGAGTTGTTCGCGCGTCTTCATCCTCACCTATGGGACGCGGTCGGCCACACGCCGGTGGCGTTTCTGCAACAGGTTGACCAGCAGCGCCTGAACCTGGCCGCGCACGACCCGGAATTTATCGCGAGCTACGATCGGGTGCTCTCCGATTACGATCGCTACCATGCCGATACGCAGTTGCGCTCTGCGCACGGCTGGGACGCTTCGGATCAGGTGGCGTATTTTTGCGCCGAATTCGGCTTGCACGAGAGCCTGCCGATATACTCCGGCGGCCTGGGAATTCTGGCGGGTGACCATTGCAAAGCCGCGAGCGATATGCGGCTGCCGTTCGTCGGCGTGGGACTCTTGTACCGCCAAGGTTATTTTGCGCAGACCATAGGTCCCGACGGCTCGCAGATTGCGACCTATACCGACGCGGACTTTGCGAGTTTGCCGGCGAACCCGGTCATGCACGACGGCAGCGAACTGCGTGTCAGCGTGTCTCTGCCCGGACGCACCGTAACGCTGCGCGTTTGGCACGTCCGGGCAGGGCACGTCAACCTGTATTTCCTCGATTCCGATATTCCCGAGAACAACAGCGTCGACCGCCGCATCACGTTCCGCCTGTACGGCGGCGACCGCACGGTGCGCCTCGAACAGGAGATCGTATTGGGCATTGGCGGCGTGCGTGCGTTGCGCGCGCTCAGCATCCGGCCGACGGTATGGCATATCAACGAAGGCCACGCTGCATTTCTGATTCTCGAACGCGCGCGCGAACTCGTTGCCGGCGGAACGGCATTCGCGGCCGCGCTCGAAGCGGTCGCCGCGAATGTCGTATTCACCACGCACACCGCGGTGCCGGCCGGCCACGACTATTTCGATAACGCGGTCATCGAGCGCTATTTCAGCGAGTATTGCCGCGACACCGGAATCGCGCCGGCTCAACTCTTCGAGCTGGGGTCGATGCCCGGCGGCCCCGATTTCAACATGACCGCGCTCGCCGTGCGGGGATCGCGTTCGTGCAACGCCGTATCGCGCATTCATGCGGAGGTGACATCGCGCATACTGCAGGAACTGTGGCCGCAAATACCGCCCGACGAAAACCCGATCGGTCACGTCACCAACGCAGTTCATGTGCCGACCTTCCTCGCACCCGAGTGGGCTGACGCGTTTGGGCGCTGTGTGGGCGCGGACTGGTATGAGCGCGTGAAACGCGGCGGCGGCGCTGCGTGCCTGGATGATTTGCCCGATGAAGTCTTCTGGTCCGTGCACCAGCGGTTGAAGAGGCAACTACTGCATCTCGTGCGGCACCGCGTCAGCGTACGCCATTTCCGCAGCCAAGGCAGTGCCGCGCAACTCGAACGTATCCTGCGCCTTGTGAATCCTGAGGAACCCGGAGTTCTAACCATTGGGTTCGCGCGGCGCTTCGCAACCTACAAGCGCGCGGCGCTGCTGTTCGACAGCCTGGAACGGCTGCGCAGCATCGCATGCGACGCAAAGCAGCCGGTAATTTTCATATTCGCAGGCAAAGCGCATCCGGCCGATGCGCCGGGCCAGGACGTGATACGTGAGATTGCGCGGATTGCGCGCCTTCCCGAGTTCGAAGACAAGATCCTGCTGCTCGAAGGCTATGACCTGCATCTGGCGCGCAGACTCGTCAAAGGCGTCGACGTGTGGCTTAACAATCCGATTTATCCGCTCGAAGCCTCGGGCACCTCCGGCATGAAA
>DASYSI010000060.1:0-8926 GCA_036003485.1 Burkholderiales bacterium
CGGCGAGCTATTGAAGAAGATGGCAGGAATCGAGCTCACGCACGTGCCTTACAAGGGTGTCGCACCCGCGCTGACCGATGTGATCGCAGGGCAGGTGCAGATGATATTCTCCTCCGCGCCTGCCGCGCTGCCTCAACTTAAGGCCGGCAGAATCAAGGCCATCGCAGTGACTTCGGCCAAACGTTCCGCGGCGCTGCCCGACGTTCCAACAATAGCCGACTCGGGCGTTCCCGGTTATGACGCAACCAACTGGTACGGCGTGCTGGCTCCGGCAGCGCTATCAAAGCCGCTCGTCGACCGGCTCAATGCGGAGATACTGAAAGCGCTGCGCGCTGCGGATGTCATCGATGGGATTACGCGCCAGGGCGCAGACCCCATCGGCAGCACGCCCGGTGCATTTGCAGCGTATCTCAGGTCGGAAATCACGAAATGGATAAAAATCGTGCGTGATGCCGGCCTTCGCTCCGATTGAGGAACTTCAATCCGGATGAGTGGCCATAATGTCGCGGGCGGACGTGTAAGCTGACGATCTGCACTGGCAGAACTGAAAGTTATACTCAGGAAACGAAATCATGCTTGTCTTTCGGGGTTGATTTGTATTAGTTTTGAAGGTTCTTTTTTGGGATAACGGACATCGACAATAGACGCATGTTAAAAACCCGTGTTGCTGCAGCAATGATCTCGATCGGCGTGATGGCTCTGGGTGCTGGCCCGGTTTGCGGCCAGAGTTATCCGACCAAGCCCATACGCGTTTTGAGCGCCGAAGTTGGCGGTGGCGCTGATTTTGTGGCGCGCCTCATCGCACAGCGCATCTCAGGCCCGCTGGGCCGGCAGGTGGTCGTCGAAAATCGCCCGAGTAGGCTGATAGGAGAAATTGCGTCCAAAGCAACGCCCGACGGGTACACGCTGCTTCTCGCCAGCAGCACTTTTTTGTTCGCGCCGCTGTTCGGCGAAACGCCTTACGATCCAGTAAAGGATTTTTCACCGATCTCGATGCTGGCGAAAGCGCCGAACATTGTTGTGGTGCATCCTTCGGTGCCTGTCACGTCGATCAAGGAACTGATCGCGCTCGCCAAAGCCAAGCCGGGAGCGCTTAACTATGGTTCGGGTGGAACCGGTTCATCGCTTCATCTCGCGGCGGAATTGTTCAAGCAAATGGCAGGCGTCAATATCACGCGCATCGCTTACAAAGGCGCCGGACCGGCGATGAACGATCTGATCGGCGGCCAGGTGCAAATCGTGTTCGCAACTGCAGGAACTGTTTCCTCACACGTGAAGTCGGGCAGATTGAGAGCGTTGGCGGTTACCAGCCTCAAACCGTCCGCATTAGCCCCCGGCTTGCCGACGGTCGCAGCTTCGGGCGTGCCCGGTTATGAAATTGAAGCGATTTACGCGCTGGAAGCGCCGACTAAAACCCCGGCCGCGATTATCAAACAGCTGAACCAGGTGATCGTGATGGCTCTCAATGATGCAGACTTGAAAGAAAAATTTTTAAACGCCGGAATAGAGGTGGCTTCGAGTTCGCCGGGCGAACTTGCGGCCAAAATAAAATCCGAGATCGCCAAGATAACCAAATTGGTCAAGGATCAGGGCATTCACGTCAACTAGTTGTGATTCCGAGCCGGTTATATCAATGGAGCAGTCATGAACCCAGATTTTTTCGATCCGTCCGTTGCCAGTCGCGCCACCGTTGCGCTCGCAAAGCGGCCGCAAAGTCTCGCTGGAAAAGTCGTCGGTCTTTACGATAACACCAAGGAGCAGGCCGATATCGTTCTCGAGGCGCTGGGCGAGCAGCTGCTCGCGCGGCATGGCGTCAAGGAATTGGTGACGCGGCGCGGGATTCATTACTCGAAGCCTGCCCCGCTTGAAATCATCGAGGAAATGGCGCGCAAATGCGACATCGTCATCTGCGCGCTGGGTGGATGAGGGTCGTGCACCGTGTGCAGTGTGCACAACGCCGTTGAATTCGAAAAGCGTGGAATACCGGCAACAGTAGTCATTACGTCCGCCTTCAGGAACGCACTCGAGCTGCAGTTCAAGGGCAAGGGGATGCCGGGCCATCCCTGCATCGAGCTTCCGCACCCGGTGTATTACCTGAGCCGTGAGGAATTGTCTGCGCTCACCTGCGGGCATCTCGACGAGGTCGTAAAACAGCTGACTGCAGACGCGTGAGTCAGCGGATATCGCGCTCCGCCGCAAGTGTTCGGATATTGCTTGCGGCGATGCTATGGTCGTTGCTATCGGGTGTGCCAGTTGCTGCGCAAAGTTATCCTTCGAAGCCAATCCGTTTCATCGTTCCATTTGCGTCGGGTGGATGTCCCGGCTCTCGGCGAGGGGGTTGGTGTTGGGGCGGAGACGGGACAATGACGCCCGGGTTATGGCATTGGGCCCAATTATGGTTGGCAATCGCGACGATGCTGTTGGCCTCACTATGGGCTGCGCCGGTTGTTGCTCAGAACTATCCCTCGAAGCCAATCCGTTTCATCGTTCCATTTGCGCCGGGTGGCGGAAATGACATCATCGCGCGCACTGTGGCGCAAAAACTTTCGGAAGCGTGGGGGCAGCAGGTGGTGGTCGACAACCGTGCCGGCGCGGGAGGCAACATCGGCGCGGAAATCGCGGCGCGTTCCGCGCCCGACGGCTATACCCTGTTCCTGTTGAATTCAGCCAACCTGATCGCGCCCAGCCTCTACCGCGCGCTCGCATACGATCCGATCAGGGATTTCGCGCCGGTCACGATGATGGGATCATCGCCTTTTCTGATCGTGGTGCAGGCAGAGGCGCCGGCACGCTCGCTCGGCGATCTGATCGCGCTCGCGAAAGCGCGGCCCGCGACGCTGACCTACGCGTCCGGAGGCAATGGCAGTTCGACGCATCTCGCGGGCGCACTGTTTGCGCTCGAGGCGGGCATCAAACTCGTGCACGTTCCGTACAAAGGCGCGGGGCCCGCACTCATCGGCCTGCTGGGCGGCCAGGTGAACCTGTACTTTTCGAGCCTGCCGCCGGCGATGCCGTATCTGAAAGCGGGCAGGATACGCGCGCTTGCCATAACGGGACCGAAACGTTCGAACCTATTTCCGGACATGCCGACCGCACGCGAGGCCGGGCTCGCGAAATACGAATCGTCCGTGTCTTATGGCGTCGTTACTCCGGCGGGAACGCCGGCGGAAATAGTCCGCAAGCTGCACGCGGAGATTGCAAAGATACTCAATCAAGCGGAAATCCGCACGCGCCTGGAGGGCCAGGGCACCGATGTGATTGCGAGCTCGCCCGCGCAGTACGCAAGCGACATCAAATCCGAAGTCGCGAAATGGGCGCAGATCGTGAAAGTTTCAGGAGCAAAAGTCGATTGAGAAAACCGCGCGGCGCGGTCGCGCGAATAGCTGTGAAAGATTCCGGAGGATGAATGGCGAACGAAGATCCCATGTCGTCGTTGCATGACGCGATTGAATTTTTTTACACGAAACCCTGGAGCGACGGCATGCCCATCGTGCCGCCCACGCGGCAGCTCGTTGAAGAGATGCTCAAGGGTACGCGGCGCGACCCGAACGAGGAGCTCGGACTGGTGCCGCCGAATTTCGAGCCGCTGACGGTGCGCCGGATTGCGGAGCACGCCGTGATGGCGGGCGCATTGCCAGAATACATGCCCGTGATCATCGGCGGGATGCGCGCGATTCTCGACGAGAAACTCAACATGCACGGCGTGCAGACGACGATACACGGTGTGGCTCCGCTCATGATCGTGAATGGACCGTATGCGAAAAAAATCAGGATCAACGGCGGCAGGGGGTGCTTCGGTCCGGGCTTTCGCCCCAATACGGCGATCGGGCGCACAGTGCGTCTGATACTTTATAACGTCGGCGGCGGCTACCCTTCGGCCTCGTTCAGTTGTCTGGGCCAGCCTTCGCGCTATGCGTTCTGCATTGCGGAGAACGAGGCGGATAGTCCATGGGAACCGCTCTCGGTCACGCGCGGCTTTGAGGCGGATGAAAATGTCGTCACCGTCGTGCAATGCGAGAACCCGCAGCTCGTGCACGACGACGCCAACGACGATCCCGAGCGGCTGCACGTCGCGATCACCGACTGCATGGCAAATCTGGGCGGCATGAACGCGTATCGCGCGACCGACATGGTCGTCGTACTCGCGCCCGACATCGCCGATAATTTCGCGAAGGCGGGTATGTCGAAAAGCGATGTCCACAAGCTTCTGAGCGAGCGGGCGGGCCGGCGCGTGGGCGAACTTAAGCGCGGGGGACTGTGGCGCGTGGAGCGCCTGAACCGCTACGTCACACAAGTCGATCCCGATGACGACAATTGCTGGGTGCCGACGATTCAGGAGCCGAGCCGCCTGTTTCTGATCGTGGCGGGCGGCAGGCCCGGCGCCAGCGCGGGCGTCTTGCACGGCTGGAACGAGACGACGCGGGGAGTATCGGTCGCGTTCGACGCCTAATCGGCACGCATAATTTTTTCAGGGAGACTATTTGTCATGGAGCAAATCGCGGTAACCGAACGGCTGGCGCAATGGCTGTGCAGCACGCGTTACGAAGACCTGCCGGCGCAGGTGCGGGAAAAAACTGTCGACGTTATTTATGATTCCGTGGGTTGCATGCTCGCGTGCTCGACCTTGGACGAAGTGCAAACCATCGTCGGATTCATCGTGGACGAGGGCTGTCGCGCGGACTGCACCATTATCGGAAATCGTGCATTGACCTCGGCGGTGAGTGCCGCGATGGCGCACGGCGCGATGGCGCATGGTGACGAAGTAGACCCGGTGCACTTAGCCTCGGTCGGTGGGCACGTCGCCGCGGGCCCGGTCCCAGCCGCACTCGCGGTGGGCGAATGGCTGAACTCCAGCGGCAAAGACGTCGCGCGCGCGGTCGCTCTCGGCTATGAGCTCGGCGGTCGCATGATGACCGTATTTTATCGCGAGCACGATTACATCAGCCGCCGCTTTTATCCAACCGCGGTGATCGGCTGCCTGACCTCGGCGGTCGCGGCGGGACTGCTGCTGGGTTTCGATCCCAGACAGATGCAGATCGCGTTGGGGCTCGCGGCGTATCAGGCGGCGGGTCCCGATAATATGATGCATGACACGAGCCACATGGGAAAAACATTCCAGGTTGCGGCAGCGTGCCGCAACGGCGTGACCGCGGCGCTGCTGACCCATCGCGGCGCGCATGTGCCGCTCGACATACTCGACGGCTCGCTCGGGCTGTTCGACACTTATCTGGGCAAACCCGAGCTCGGCGCGAAGCTGCTGCTGCCTGAGCTGGGGAGTTACTATGCGATTACCGATGTCATGCATAAGCGCTACTCGACCGGTACTCCCAATCAAACCTACGTGCAGGGTTTGCTGAGTCTGCTCGAAAAAAATCCGCTGACTGCGGAGGAAATCGCGGCAGTCGAAATTCAAATGCACAAGCCCGGTTTGCATACGACTCCCACTACGCGTCCGGCGTCGATCGCGACCAACGTGGTGTCGGCGGTTGCGGTGGTCGAGCGCAAGCTCGATTTCTATCGGCTGCACGACTTCGCGCACGTTGTCACGCCGGCGGTTGCGGCCATGCAGAAGAAAATCCGCGTGGTGCCGCGGGGAGACTGGCAGGGCCTCGAGCACAACCGCCACGCCATCGTGACGATCACGACCACCGCCGGAAAGAAGCTCGAAGAAGAAGTCTGGTACCGGCCGATGACACGACCGGAACTTGACCAGAAGTTCGACGAGCTCGTCACGCCGCAGGCGGGCGCGCAGAAAACGCGCGAATTGCGCGCATTGCTGCAGGGGATCGAAAGCGCCGCGGGCATTCGCCCCTTGATGAAGAAGTTACGCGGCTAAAGCCGTGTTGCTTATCTGAACATGCAAAAGCGCACATCTGGATTCAAAAGCTTTGCCTGTCTTGCGGCCGCGTGGCTCGTTGCGGTCGCCTGCGCGGGCGCCGGCGCGGCCGCGCCGGCGTGGAAACCGGAAAAACCTGTCGAGCTTATCGCGCCATCGGCGGCGGGCGGCGGCACCGATCTCACGGCACGCGTGATCCAGAAGATACTGCAGGACAAACGTATGATCGACACGCCGATCAGTGTGGTCAACAAAACCGGCGGCGGCGGCAACGTGGCGCTCGCTTACCTCGCGCAGCGATCGGGCGACGGGCACAGTCTTGAAATCGCGACCGCGTTGCTGCTCACCAATCGCATCCTGGGGACGAGCTCGTACAGCTATACGGACTTCACGACGATCGCGCAGTTGAACAGCGAGTACGTTGCGTTCGCCGTGCGCTCGGATTCCCCGATCAAAACCGGCAAGGACCTGCTCGAAAGACTCAGGAACGATCCCTCATCGATCACCATCGCCGTGGGCACGAGCCTCGGCGGCGCCAATCATATCGCGTCCGCGCTCGCGATGAAGGCCGCCGGCGGCGACATCAAAAAGTTGAAGACCGTCGTGTTCAAGTC
Organism: Burkholderiales bacterium; assembly: GCA_036003485.1. Classification (GTDB taxonomy): domain Bacteria; phylum Pseudomonadota; class Gammaproteobacteria; order Burkholderiales; family SG8-41; genus PALSA-1004. Next base: position 6,451 of record DASYSI010000060.1, read on the forward strand.
ATCGGTGGAATCGGTGGTCGCGCTGCTCGGAGGACACATCGAAGTGGTCGCATCGAGCGCTTCGCTGCTCGCGCCGCATCTCAAGTCGGGCGCGCTGAGACTGATCGCGATGTCGTCACCGCGCCGTTTGCAGGGCGTCTTCGCTGCGGTGCCGACGTGGAAAGAGCAGGGACACGACATCGTGTCCGATAATTTCCGCGCATTGATCGGGCCGGCCGGCATGAATCAGGCGCAGGTCAGTTACTGGGACGAAATTTTCGCGCGTCTCGCGCAGACCGACGAATGGAAGAAGGACTTGGAGAATAACTTGTGGGAGAACAACTATATGGGAAGCAAGGAGAGTCGCAAATATTTCGAGAGCCAATACGAAGTATCGCGGCGGATACTGACCGATCTGGGTCTCGCCAGATGAGCACGAATATGAAAACTACCGCCGCCCCGCGCGCGACGGGTCAATCGCAGGCTGCCACGCTGCCGTTTCTGACGATTGCCGAAGCAGCGGCGCTGATCGAAAAGCGCGCGCTCTCGCCGCTCGAGCTGACGCGGGCTTTGCTCGATCGCATCGACGCTTTCGACGCCCAGATCAACGCATTCATCACGGTCACCGCCGAGCTCGCGTTAAAGCAGGCGCGCGTTGCCGAGCGCGAAATCGCCGCCGGACGTTATCGTGGCGCCATGCACGGCATACCATTCGCGGTCAAAGACATAATCGATACTGCCGGCATACTGACGACGGCGCATTCGAAGATTTTGGCGGACAACATTCCGGCCGCGGACGCGGCGGCGGTGGAGAAGCTGTACCACGCCGGCGCGTTATTGCTCGGTAAACTCGCGACGCATGAATTCGCGCACGGCGGCCCGTCGTTTGATCTGCCGTGGCCGCCGGCGCGCAATCCCTGGAACAATGAACATCATTCGGGAGGATCGAGCAGCGGCTCGGGCGCGGCGGTCGCGGCCGCATTTGTGCCGGCAGCGCTCGGAACCGACACCGGCGGCTCGATACGCACGCCGGCGTCGCTGTGCGGAGTGGTCGGGTTAAAGCCGACCTACGGCCTCGTGAGCCGCGCTGGCGTCATCAACAATTCGTTCACTTACGATAATTGCGGACCGTTGACGTGGACGGTCGAAGACTGCGCGATCCTGCTGCAGGCGATCGCGGGCCACGATCCGCGCGACCCGTCGAGCAACGACGTGCCCGTCCCCGACTACCGTGCCGCGCTCACGCAGGATCTCACCGGGGTTCGCATCGGCGTGCTGCGGCATTTCTGGGAAGAGGACGCGCCGGTGAGTGCGGAGCTCGCGCAGGCGCTCGACAACGCGCTTGACGTGTTGAAGCGGCTCGGCGCGAAGCTCGAGGTCGCGCGCATGCGGCCGATCCAGGAATATTACGACGTCAAAATCATCACCGCCGAATCGGAATTATTTTCCGTGCATCACCAGGATTTGATCGAACGGCCGCAGGATTTCGGCGAGATCTTTCTCGGGCGGGTGCTGGGCGCGAGCCTGTTTCAGGCCGTGGATTACGTGCAGGCGCAGCGCGAGCGCCGCACGATGCTTCTGGAAATGCGGCCGCTCTATGAGAAATTCGACGTGCTGGTCACCGCCGGGCTCGGGCCATCGCCGCGGCTCGATGCGCACCGGACGATCGGTTTCTGGGAAAAATGGCAGAAACCCAATATGACAACGCCATTTAACGTGACGGGCGGACCGGCGCTCGTGCAGTGTATAGGCTTGAGCGCCGACGGGCTGCCGCTCTCGATGCAGGTGGCGGGCAGGCCATTTAACGAAGCCGCCGTATTCCGGGTCGCGCATGCCTACGAGCACGCGACGGCGTGGCGCCAGCGCCGTCCGCAGCTTGAGCCGGGCAAGACCGCCAAACCGATCGCGCCGACGCCGATCCCCGCCGAAGCCCGGGCCATCGATTCCGAAACCCGCACGCTGGTGGAAAAGCTCGCGGTCCGCGCGGGACTCAAGCTTCCCGACCATTTGCTGGTGCAATTGTGCGAGGCTGCGCCGTATGCGCTCGCGATGTCGCGGCGAATTCATCGCCGGCGCGATCGGGCCGACGAACCCGCGAACGTGTTTCGTTTTCCGGAAGGCACGTAACGGCGCGTTATTCATGCCGGGCGCGCGGCTTGTCTGCATGCACGCACGCATGTTAGCCGCCAATTCAGCCCGATGCGAAAGATCATTTCGGCGGTTGGGGAAATATCACGAAAGGACCCTTGGGTTCCTGGCCGGGCGGAACGAATGCCGGCGCAGGTTCGCCCGCGGGCCCCAGGTATCTAGCCAACCTGTAGATCGCGCGAAGATCTTCCACAGTCATGTCGTGCAAGGCGAACCACGGCATCGGTGGTCGGAATTTTGTATTTTTCGCTGTCTTGACCCACTGGTCCTCAGTGAGATTCTGCACATACAGTCTTAGATTGCTCGCATAAGTTGTTCCCCACGGTCCGCGCCAGCCGAGTTGGGCGCC
>DASYSI010000061.1:0-7835 GCA_036003485.1 Burkholderiales bacterium
ACTGGCGGACGCGGCCGGTCAGTGGGCAGCTCAAGCGTGGCCAACCCCGCGAGCTTCGACTTCCAGTGGCCAAGCTGCTGATCGAGCACTTCGCCTTGCAGCCACTCGCGCTGCCACACCGCGTAATCAGCATACTGAATCGGCAACTCGGGCAAAGCGGGCTCATCTCCACTCGCGTACGCGCCGTACGCTATCGACAGCTCACGCTCAAACACACCCGCTGACCATCCGTCGGAAACGATGTGGTGCCACACCCGCAACAACACGTGCTCGCGTTCCGCCAGCCGCACGATTACGCAGCGCAGCAGCGGTCCTGATTCGAGATCGAAAGGTTTGCGCTCTTCGGCGAGCAGCGCACATTGCATCGCTTGTTCGTGCTGTGCTGCGGGCATTGCGCCAAGATCCACGGTACGCAGATCGATCACCGCGGTCGCGCGTACAACCTGCCGCGGCTCATCCTCGATGAGAGCAAAACCGGTACGCAGGATCTCGTGGCGCTGAATCAGGAAGCCCAGAGCTCGGCGCAGCGCCTCGATGTCAATTTGGCCCAACAGACGATGGGCGCTGCCCTGGTTATAGGCGGGGCTGTCCGGATCGAGCTTTGCAAGAAGCCACATCCGCCTCTGGGTGCCGGACAAAGCAGCCGGTTCGCGATGTGGACGGCGCGGGATGACCGCACTCTTCGATGCCGAGGAACCCTTGGACTCTTGCGGCGAGCGCGCGGCGCGCGCCCGTACATCCTCGATCGCACGCGCCATGCCAGCCACAGTCGCCGCATCGTTGAACAACAGTTGAAAAGGCAAATCGACGCCGAACACTGCTTTGACACTGGTGAGAAGCCTCGCTCCACGCAGCGAGTCGCCCCCTAGTGCGTAAAAATCATCGTGGATCCCGACCCGGTCAAGCTCGAGCAGCTTGGCCCAAAGTGTCGCTAGCACGTTCTCCAGTTGCGAGGACGGCACCACATACGGATTGTCAAGCACCGGTCTGGCTCGATCCGGTTGCGGAAGTTTTGCGCGATCAACCTTTCCGGTGGACGTGCGCGGCAGCGACTCGAGGACTACGAATGAGGCGGGGATCATGTAGTCGGCGAGCTTCGCTGCGAGTGCGGCGCGCCACGCGCCGATCTGTGGGCCGATCCCTCCGCTGAGCACCATGTATGCAACCAGATGCCGATCGCCCGCTTCGCTTTCTCGAGCTACGACCACTGCGGCGCTGACGCCAGCCAAGGCGAGCAAGGCATTCTCGATTTCTCCGATCTCGATGCGATAGCCGCGGATCTTGACCTGGAAATCCTTGCGACCCAGGTGTACCAGGGCGCCGTCCGCCCGACGCCGACCCAGGTCACCAGTTAGGTACAGCCGCTCATTGCCGCCATTCGGATCGGGTTGGAACGTCGCATGAGTGAGCTCCGGCAGCCTCCAATAGGCTGGGGCGATGAAGCGGGTTTTGACCACGATCTCACCGATCTCCCCGACGCCGACCGGCCGTCCGTTGTCATCGATCAGGAGGATCTCGGTGTCTTCGACGGCGTAGCCGACGGGCACGAGGTCCTCATCGATCACGGTGTCGCAGCCGATGAAGTATTCGGCGAAGTTTCTCATCTCCGTCGACCCGATACTGTTCAGCAGTAGACAACTTGCCGGGAAATGCTTTCGAAACAGCTCGACATCTCTCCGGTAGACCGGCTCGCTACCCACGCGAAAGAGGCGTAAAGCCGGGAATCGCTCGCTCCCGTTCAACGTGCTAACCAGCTGGCGGAATATCGATGCGCCGGCGATGCAAACAGTGATCTGCTCAGCCACCAGCCAGCGCGCCAGATCGGCCGAGCCGGTTTCCTTCACGTAGTGCAGATGCAGCGCCGCGCCGTTGAGAAGCGCGCAGTACAGCGGCGTCGCCGAGCCACTGAAATTGAAGGAAAGCAACATGGCCAGGCGGTCATCCGCCGCGATGTGGGCGCTATTGGTGCGAACCATGGTGAAATGCAACACGTTGCGCTGACTCTCTACCACGCCCTTAGGCTTGCCGACCGAGCCCGAGGTATACAGAAGATAGGCGAACGCCTCGGGCGCAATCGTGAGACCCGGGTTCGCGGTGGAATAGCTGGACGCAACCGCGTCGACCGACAAAACCCGCACCTTGGGTCCGGCCAGGTCGTTCGCGACGCCAATCAGGGCATCGCTGGCGAGCATGATTCCGGCCTGGGCATCATCCAGAATGTAGGCGAGCCGCTCAAGCGGGTACGTGGGATCGAGCGGAACATAGAATTTGCCAGCCTTCAAAACAGCTAACAGCGCCGTCACCATCGGCGCGCCGTGCTCGAGCAGCAATCCGACCGGTTCCATTCCGCTGCCCCGCTCTTGCAACAAGAGATGGGCCAGTTGGTTTGCGGCTCGGTTCAGCTCAGCATAGGTCAGCTCCTGCCCGGCAGTCTTTACAGCGACGCGCGTCGGCCAAAGCCGAGCTTGTTGCTCGAAGCGCATCGCAATCGATTGCTCGATCTCTTCTGGTTCGAAGCGAAGGTATGAATTAGTGGGGGCCACGCGAGCTGCTGGCTCTTCCATCCGCTGCTGTGAGGTCGTGGTCGCACAGGATATGTCGCTAGCGATGCAGCCTGTGGCAGGTCTCGATAAATTCAAAGGTGTAGCTCCCGCTCTGCTTCGATTGCCCGCGCCATGCCGGCGACCGTGCCGGCATTGTGAAACAACGCGTGAAGTGAGAGATCGATACCGAACACACTTTTCACGCCGGCGAGCAGCCGCGCACCACTGAGCGAATCGCCGCCAAGAATGAAAAAGTCGTCGTCCGGACCTACCTGATTCACGTTTAGCACCGACGCCCACAATCCTGCGAGCGCCGCTTTCAACGGCGAGGCAATCGCTCCCATCTTATCGGAGCGCGATTCGTCGCCCGAGATGGCGTTTGGAGAATCCAGCCCGAGTAACCGTGTAAGCTCCGACCGTCGAATTTTCCCGTTGTCGGTCCGAGGCAAATGATCGACGAAGTAGATCTTGCGCGGAACCCGCTTCGACCCAATACGCGGACGGACCTGATCGATGATGTCCGACGCCTCGAGCGCCACATCGCCATCCCTGACCACGGCCGCGACGACTTCCTCGCCGAGGCTTCGATGCGGAATGGCGAACGTTGCCGCCGCCCGGACTCCTGGAATGGCCTCGATCGCCGCGTCGATTTCGGCCGGAGAGATCTTCTCGCCACCCCGATTGATGATGTCCTTGATGCGACCCGCCAAATAATAATAGCCGTCGTCGTCGAAATGTCCGAGATCACCGGTGCGGTACCAGCCGTCGATGAATGCGTTAGCCGTCGCCTGCGGATCGTCGAGGTAACCGTGGAAGACCAGCGGACCACGAACTATGATTTCTCCTACTCGGCCCGCTTCACAAAACGCGCCGGCTTCATCGATAACCGCGACTTCGTTGACCATGGGAAGGCCAACCGAGCCTCTTTTGCGAACACGCGGTGGCAGCGGGTCATGCGTGACCACGAAGGTCTCACTGGTACTAAACCCCACCAGAAACGGTGTCCGGAATGTTTGCTCGAAGCGGTCGATCTCTTCCGCTGCAATCCGCGAAGAAGTAGCCCGAATCACGCGAAGGCTTGAGCGTGTCACAATCTCACGAAACATTGAAGCGCGCCGCAGCATCTCCCGATATGCTGGAACCCCGGTGGCCAGCCATGTGGCTCGATACTCGTCAATCGCGGCAAACAGGCCGTCTATGTCCCCTTCCGGCAAGCAGACAATCGATGAGCCGGTCAATAGCGGGAGAATCAGAGAAGCACGCACCCCCGTAGACGTGTGCATCGGCAGGACGTGACACCCCACATCGTCCGCAGCGAGTCCGCACGACTCTGCTGCGACACGCGCCGCCGAGTTCATCAGGCGATGGCCCCATGGGACCAACTTTGGCCGTCCGGTGGTGCCAGAGGTGGTTAGGACGTATGCGATGTCGGCATGCGCACACACCGCGGACTTAAGGGATTCATCCTGGCGGGCCAGCTCGAGGGTGAACATCCCTGCGGGTGCGGTTGGATCTCCGATGAGTGCGATTTCGGCCAACCCACAACGCCGCGCCGCGACCCGCACCGGATGGTTGAGATCCGTCGGCACGATGAGTGCCTTCGGCCGCAGGCGCACCAGTAATTCGCAGTAAACATCGGCCGTAAACGCCGGACTCAGCGGCGCGAAAGTCGCGACGGCTGGAATCGTGGCACAGGCAAGAGCCATCTCGGGCCGTGCCGGAATGACACCAGCGATCACATCGCCGCGTACGAAATTCCAGTTGGCGAGTCGTTCCCGAACATAGCGAATCTGCGCACCAAGATCTGCATAGCTCAATGACGTGCGGCCAGGAACGTGAAGCGCCGGGGCGGTGGGCTGACTGCGCGCACGACTTTCGAGCGCGTATCCGATATCCGGATCATCCATGTTTAAACCAAAACCATCGCTGGGGCGTGCTTGAGCGATTGTCGTATCCGTTCGAAGGTCTGGTCTAGACACTGGGTCCTCGCTCGGTTTTGCCGTTGCCTCTACGCGCCTCGATTGCCCGCGCCATTCCGGAAAGGGTCGATTTGTCCCCAGACAGCGGCCTTCGGCGCTTGGCGCGCCCATTCAAAATTAAGCTCGCACGTCGTGCGATCTACGGATAAAAAAGCCGATGGCAACTTACTCTCCGACCTTTCGCGCGAACTTTCACTGTTACGGTGACCGTGCGCCAAGGCCTTGACGTGCAAGATTCGCGCCACCTGAACCGATCGAAGTTACCAGCAAAATAATTGTCAAACTAGGGCTTTTTCCCTGCGTGGGCGTCGATGAGGGTCCCGCCGGCGACAGTCGGGGCAGCCCCCGGGACAGCGACCGAAGCGATATTCGATATCGAACTTCGCTTTAGCGCCGGCAAGCCGCCTTGCGCCCTATGGCAAATCGCCGCCGCGGCACGAAAAGTCGTCGAACTGCCTACTTCCCCGTGAAGCGCGCCTTTCTGCCCTCGCGGTGGGCCGCGATCGCCTCATCCACGTCGTGGCTCCATTCGAGCTCGGTTCGCATTGCGTCGGACAATTGCCGCGCTTCGCGTAATCCAGGCGCAAGGCGCGTATGAACGATGCGTTTGGCGCCGCGCAACGCGAGCGGTCCCTTTTCGGAAATGTGCGTCGCGAATGCGCGCACTTCGTGCATCAGACGCGCGTGCGGGTAGGCGGCGAGCGCAAATCCGATACGCACCATTTCCTCGGCGCCGACCTCGCGCCCGCTGCACAACAATTCGAGCGCACGCGCGCGACCCACCACCGCGGGCAGCCGCGCCGGTCCGCCGCCGCCGGGAAAGCCGCCCATGTCAGCCTCGGGAAACGACATCGTCGCGCGTTCGGAAACAAAGCGCATGTCGCACGCAAGCGCGAGCTCGACACCGTTGCCGCGCGCTTTGCCATTGATAGCCGCAATCACGATCTGCGGCAGCATTTCGAGCAAATCGCGCAGACGGCTGCCGCGCAGCACGAAATCGACAATGTCCTTCTTGGTCATCGAACCGCGAATGGCGGGATCGAAAGCTCCCCACGAAAAATATTCGTCACCAGCACCGGTGACGATCACGACGTGCGTTTCGTCGTCGCGGTGGAGCGCTTCGACGAGGGGCTCGAATTCCAGCAGCACCTCCTTGCGCCAGCGATTGCCGTCTTCGGGCCGGTTGAGCGTGAGCGTGACGACTTTGCCATCGCGCTGCATCAGCACGGCGGGAGAACTATTTTGCGTCTGACTCATGACTCATCCTCATTCGCGTTCTACTCATTCCGGCTCAATGCCGGCATCCGCATTTACTCCGCCTGAATCCCGGCGTCTTTAACCACTTTGGCCCACTTGATCAACTCGGCGCGTATGAGTGCCGCGAATTCCTCGGGCGAAGCGCTCGGCGATGGCTCGGCGCCGTCGCTGATGAAGCGCCTGCTGATATCCGGATCGTGCAATGCACGCACCATTGCGGCGTGCAGCTTGATGATGATATCGCGCGCAGTACCCGCCGGCGCCAGCAAACCGTACCACTGCACGGCTTCGTAGCCCGGCACGCCCGCTTCGGCGATGGTCGGAATTTCGGGCGCGCCGCTTGCGCGCCTGGCGCTCGTCACCCCGTACGCGCGCACTCTGCCGCTCTTGATCTGCGGATACGCGCTTAACATGTTTCCCGTCATCATGGGTACATGTCCGGCCATGACGTCGACCAGCGCGGGACCTACGCCTTTGTAAGGCACGTGTATCATTTTGAGCCCGGTCATGCTCAGGAATAGTTCCATGGCGAGGTGCGGATTGGTCCCGACGCCGGCCGAGGCGAACTGCAACTGCCCTGGCCGCGCCTTGGCGAATGCGATCAGCTCCCTGACTGTTTTCACCGGCAGCGAGGGATGCGAGACCAGCACGTTGGGCAGCGTCACCCCAAGCGAGATCGGAGCAAAATCGCGTGCGAAATCAAATGGAATTTTTTTGACCATGGCCGGATTGATCGCGTACGTGCTAATCCCCATTAACAGCGTGTAACCATCGGGCGGCGCGCGCGCTGCGAGCTCGGCGCCGATGATGGCGCCCGCACCCGCGCGATTGTCGATAATCACCGGCTGTCCCAGATATTCGGTAAGCTTGGGCGCTATGATGCGCGCACTGGTGTCGGTGCCACCGCCCGGCGCCGAGGGCACGATCAGGCGCACCGGACGCTCGGGATAGCCGGCCGCAGCAGCCGCGCGAATCATGACGGACAAAACGATAATCGCGAGAATTCCTGCAACGCATTTTGTAATAGCCGCCATCAACATTTCCTCATCGGCGCGTCGCCGATTAATCTCGCCATTCGATATTAGCAACTCTGGAGATATCCAACAAATGCTCTAAATCGCGTTGCGCTCTGATTGACCCATGCACTGCGTCTTCGTAATATCCGGAGTGTGTCCGTCGCTCGTGCACGCGTCACGCCATAACAAATCCGCGCTCGCGAATGCGCGAATGATCAATCCGGAGAAGCCATGATCCGCAATCTCAGAACGCAGCGTGACGATCAGCAATGGATGCTCGATCTGGCGCTCAACATGCGCGGCCGCGTGCAGAACTTCGAAGTCGACGGTGCTGAGCTGCCGCCGGGAAAACGCGCGCGCAATTACCGCATGTACTCCAAAGTTTGGCGCCAGGCCGCGGAGCAACACGAAGCGCTGGCGAAGCGCGCCCAGGCACGCGGCGCCCATGCCACGGCGACAGACCATTACGATCACGCGGTCGAGTGTTACCGCATGGCGCAGCACGCAATCTATTATGACGACCATCCGATCAAGAAAACCTTGTACCAGAAGCTGTGCGAGATGGTCGATCATCGAAGCGAAACTGCCGAGTATCCGATCGAGCGCGTCGAAGTACCGTTCGACGGCGGCACGACCATCTCGTGCCTCCTCCATCTGCTGCCGGACCGACGCAAGGCACCCGTCGTGATCTACGTCCCTGGCATGGATCAGACCAAGGAAGCATTTCCAAAGGCAGGTCGCAATGTCGCGCTCGCGCGCGGGTTTCACGTGATGGCGATGGACGGACCGGGACAGGGCAGCTCGAACCTGCAGAAAATCCGCGCAGTCAGGGATAACTACGAGCGCGCGGGCGCTGCGGTGATCAGTTATCTGCTCAAACGCAAGGAAGTCGACTCGAAAAAGATCGCGATCTACGGCATCAGCATGGGCAGCTACTGGTCGCTCAGGCTGGCGAGCTACGACCGGCGCATTGCAGCCGTTGCGAGCGCAACCGCGTGCTACAATCCGAACATCACGATCTTCACGCAATCGTCACCGCG
>DASYSI010000062.1:0-6990 GCA_036003485.1 Burkholderiales bacterium
TTAAGAGCCGGCGCAGCACGGCGGCTTTTTCTTGCCCGTCCTACTTCAGCAGCTTAAATTATCTGCCGCCATCCGAATCCGTAGTGCTGGCTTGCGACGCCGACCCATTCTTGCTCGCAGTTGAGTGCTTGCGCGAGTGCCGCAACCGCAAGTTCAGGCGTGTTGTTTTGTTGGCTTAAGTGTGCAGCAATCACGTGCTGCAAGCGACTGCAGTCGATCCCCGCCATCAGACGTGCCGCAGTCGCGTTATCCAGATGGCCGAATTTGCCGGCGATGCGCCGCTTCAACTGCTGCGAATAACCGCCATTCAGCAACATATCCAGATCGTGATTGCATTCGAGCACCAGCGCATCGATGCCGCTCAACACCGATTGCATGTGCGCAGTCAACGATCCGGCGTCGGTGAGCAATCCAAGACGCACGGCGCCGTCGCCGAACACGAACTGCGACGGTTCGCGCGCATCGTGCGGAACGGTATACGGCTCGATTTCAATGGCGCCCACCGAGAAACGGCGATGACAATCGAAAACCTCGATCGCAGCGACTCCGGCAAAACGACCGACGGCGGCTTGCAACGTGCCGTGGGTCAGCCACACCGGAATGTTGAACTTGCGCGCCAGGCGTGCCGCGCCGCCGATATGGTCGTCATGCTCGTGGGTTATCAAGATGGCGTTGATCGAGACGGGCTCTATATTGCATCGGGCGAGACGCTCAAGGGTGTCGCTCAGAGTAAAGCCACAGTCGGCAAGGATGCGAGTCCCATCGACTTCGACCACCAGGCCGTTGCCGTCGCTGCCGCTGCCCAGCGATGCAAAGCGGATCACGAGCGATCAGCTTTCAGCAACATCAAAGGCTGGCTTCATCATAAGCTTCCCCCTCGCTGATTGCCGGCGGCTCACCGCCGTTCACTTCAGCTGTTCGTAGAGCAATGACAGAATGCGGGCCGCGGTATCAGACTTCTCGAGATTTCCGTCCTTACCGAGTACGCTGACCTGACTCACGCTGTCGGCATCCTTGACCTCGATGCGGAACTGCTCGCTCGACGGTTTTTTGTCGCTCTTGCCAAACGGGTTGAGCTTCGAAAAGAAGCCCTTGGCCTGTGCAGTCTTGTTGTCGGCATCGGGATCGACGTAGCGCACAAAATACAGACCTTTCGAGCGATCACGATCCTCCACGGTGAAGCCGACGCGGTCGAGCGCAAGACCCACCCGCCGCCAGGCGCGGTCGAACTGATCGTTGACCGACAGGGTTCCCGCGCCATCCTTACCTTTGAGCAGCGTCGCGCGCGCCGGTGTTTGCGCAGCCGCTACCTCGACTTTCGCTCGCGCCTGCTGCACTCCAAAGCGCGTCATCAGGCGACGCAGCATTTCCGCTTCAAGGTCGGGATCGGGTGGGCGCGGCTGCCATTTCGTCTGATCGCGGTCGGCGGTCACATAAACCTCTTCCATGCCGCGGTGACTCACGTAGATTTCGGTCGTACCCGGCTCGGTGCCGCGCTCGAGCCGCGCGCGGAATTTGTCGCGCTCGGAAGTCGAATAAACGCTGTCAAGCAGTTTGCCCAGGAAATTACGGACCATACCATCCGGAATCTTCGCGCGGTTCTCGGCCCAGTCGGTCTCCATCACGCCGGCGTCGGGATTTTCGGTAGTGACGATAAAACCTATCTCCTGCCAGAACTCCTTGACGACCCCCCATACCACATCGGGCTCGCCCTTGACGATCAGCCAGCGCTGCGATCCTGAGCGTTCGATATGCGCGTTTTCCTGCGATGGCAAAACTGTTGCCTTCGAGGAGTCAGGCGCACCGACCCGCTCTTTGCTGTAGGCTGAAAAGGTCGCCTGCCCTTTGGGGTTGATATCGGGCACCGCGTAATTATCGTCCGCGGTGGGGCGCGTCAAATCAGGCGGAATTTCAAGCGGCGGCAATTTACCCGCCGATTTGTATTCGACCTTATCACCTTCGAGTTTGGGCAATGCGCTGCACGCGCCAAGCGTCAGCGCCAGCAGGCACGCAAGGGCGAAAGTCAATCGCAATGGCATCATGATGGTTTCTCCATTACACGTTGATTCCCGCCTCGCGCATGGCAGCCCGTACCGGCTTGTGATAGCTGTCGGAAAGCGGAGTCAACGGCAGTCGAATTCCGTTCTTGATCAATTTCATCTGGCATACCGCCCACTTGACGGGAATCGGATTTGCCTCCAAAAACAGGTTGCGGTGCAACCCCAGTATCCGGTTGTTCAGTTCGCGTGCGCGCGCGGGATCGGGCTTGAGCGCCGCAATGCACATTTCGTGCATCAGGCGCGGCGCAACGTTGGCGGTGACCGAAATCACGCCGCAACCGCCAAGCAGCATTAGCGCGAGGCCGGTCGCATCATCTCCGCTGTAAACCGCAAAACCGGGAGGTGCGTGCCGCAATAGGTCGCTCGCGCGCTCGACATTGGCCGTTGCGTCCTTCAAACCAACGATGTTCGAAACCTGCGCCAGCCGCAATACAGTGTCGTTCTGCAAATCGGCGACCGTGCGGCCCGGCACGTTATACACGATCTGCGGAATATCTACCGCCTCGGCAATCGCGCGGAAATGACGATACAGCCCTTCCTGCGTCGGCTTGTTGTAGTACGGCACCACCGATAAGCTCAGATCAGCACCCGCTTGTTTGGCATAAGCCGAAAGTTCGATCGCTTCGCGTGTGGAATTGGCGCCCGTGCCGGCGATAATCGGGACGCGGCGGTTGGAGTGCTCGACCGCGGTCTTGATCAACAGATGGTGCTCGTCGAAATCGACGGTCGGCGACTCGCCGGTAGTACCGACCACGACAATGCCGTCGGTGCCCTCGTCGATATGCCAGTCGATCAGCTTGCGAAACGCGTCGAGATCGAGGCTGCCGTCTTCGTGCATCGGCGTGACGATCGCCACCAAACTGCCGTTTAACGTTGCCATCTATCGGTTTTTCCTGGACGATTTGGGCCAAAGCCCGCTCGCCAAACTAAAGATTTTACCGCATTCGGCTAAGACTCAGGCAACCTTGAGACCCGGGCGGCTGCGGCAGGTTCAAACCGCAGCCGGACGTCACGCATACGGACAAATGAACTCAGTTGTCTCGGGAAACGCTGAAGCGGCGGAAATACAAGGGCTAGGAGGGAAAAGAACGGTCCCACCCCTTGGCCGACTTGTTCAGAGATTCCCTAACAGGCGGGTACTTCGTTGACGGCGCACAGACGCTGGATCATCGCGGGCTTGGGAGCTTCGACGTAGCCGTCTTCATATGCGACGACGTGCAGCCGGCCGCGCGCAAGCTCGAGCAGTTCACCGGGTTTGAGCAGGAAATTGGGGTTGCTGGGACGGCCATAGCGCGCGTTGCCGACTGCAAATGTCTCGTAAACCAATACGCCTCCGGCCGCGAGCGCACCGAGCAATTGCGCGAACAAAGGACGGTGCAGATAGTTGACGACAACGATCGCATCGAACTGGCGGCCCGCGAACGGCCATGGCGCATGCTCGAGGTCCACGACTCGCGTGGTCACGCCGGCGACTGCAGCGAGCTGCCCAAGCGCATCGGCATCGCGGTCGACTGCATCGACCTGAAATCCTTGTTGCGCCAGATAGCGCGCATGGCGTCCGCTGCCGCACGCCAGATCGAGCACGCGGCCGCCGTTGACGATCAGCGGCGCGAAGCGGCATACCCAGGCGGACGGCGATTCCAGATTTTGGTGCGGGTGCACGCCAGCTTCAGACCACCCGGAAATTCTTGAACTGCCACGGATCTGAAGTATCGACGTCCTCCGGGAACAACTGTCCGCGATCGTCAAGCGGAGTCCAGTCGCTGTAAGTGCCGACGACGTTTCCGAGATAGGGGTTGGCGATTTCCAGCACGCGCTGGAAATCGAGATCGTCCGGATCGCATACCCCGCGCAGTGGATTCTCCATGGCCCAGACCACTCCCGCCATCACGCCGGCCGCCACCTGCAGGCTGGTGGCGTTGTTGTACGGCGCGAGCTTGCGTGCCTCATGGATCGAGAGCTGCGAGCCGTACCAATAAGCGCCTTTGGAGTGCCCCATCAAGAGCGCGCCGAGCTCATCGGTGCCGTCGTAAATCTCGTCCATCAAAATTCGCTTGTTCTCCGGGAGCGCCCAGTTCTTGCCCGCGTACTCGTGCAGCGAAAGCACCGTGTTATCGCACGGATGGTACGCGTAGTGGCAAGTCGGACGGTAGACGACCTTCTTGCCGCTGCGCACCGTGTAGTAATCCGAGATCGAAATTGCCTCCCCGTGAGTAATCAAAAACCCGTGGTAATTGCCTTCCATCGGCGTCCACGAGCGCACGCGCACCGATGCGCCCGGCCGCGTCAGGTAGATCGCGGCTTTGCTTCCGAATCTGTGTTGCTTGCCATCGCGGGGAAAATGCTTTTCGTGCGAGCCCCAGCCAAGCTCGCACGGCTGCGAGCCTTCGCCGACGAAACCGTCGACGGACCAGGTGTTGACGAACTCGTGGCGGCGCTTGCCGGGAATGGCAGCCTGCGTGTCACGCTCCGAACAATGAATTACTTTGACGCCAAGCTCCATCGCCAGCCGCGCCCAATCCGCTTTGGTCTCGGGTTTGGCGGCGCGTTTCCTGATGTCACGCGAAAGGTTGATCAATGCCTGCTTGACCCAGTGCGAAATCAGGCCGGGATTGGCGCCGTGCGTCGGAATCACTGTCGGCCCGCCATTCGGGTATTGGGTGCGTAGCTTCAGCACTTCTTCGCGCAGACCATAGTTGGAGCGGCGCGAAGCGGAAACGTTGGTATCGGTGTAGCCGCCGAGCCACGGCTCGATACAGGTATCGAGATACATTACCTCGCGCTTGCGGCAATACTCGATCAGCGCAACGCTCGAAACCTCGACCGACAGATTGAGCAGAAAATCACCCTTGCTAACGAGCGGGTCGAGCAGTGCGCGATAATTCTCGCGCGTGAACGGCTTGACGATAAATTTGATGCCAAAATGTTTCGCTTCCTCGACGCCACGCGTGTCTCCAGTAACGATACGGATGCGATCGCGCGGCATGTCGATATGGCGCAGCAGTAATGGCAGACTGCCCTGACCCACCGAACCGAAGCCAACGATAACCAACCGTCCGAGGAATTTAACGTGTTTCTTCTCGTTCATTTTTTACGTCCGCAGCGCCGTATTTTTTGCGATGCAAAGTGTAGCATTTCCAGCGTCCCCGACATAACAAAGCTCAAGTGCGTTTGATTAGGTCCGGGCTTTGCTCCAATCCAAGCGCCGGCAACAATCGTCCGGCGAAAGTGTCACAATCGAGTCTGAACAGGAGCAAGAGACATGAATATCCCGAGTAACGATCTGTTCAGCGCCGGCGTGAGCCTGGCACTGGTCGTCGGCTATCATTTGTTTTTGCGCGTCATGCTCACACGCGACCCGCATTTCACGATACAGGCGGTCAATGCAACCGCCCGCGCAGCGTGGGTCGAAACCATCATGAGTGCCGGCAACAAAGACGTGCTGGCGGTGCAGACCTTGCGCAACTCGATTATGGGCGCTACGTTTTTGTCGTCGACGGCGGTGCTGCTGATCATCGGCACTCTGACCTTGAGCGGCCAGCGGGAAAATCTGGCTTCGACCTGGCATGCGCTGAACGTATTCGGCGCGACTCAAGCCGAGCTCTGGCTCACCAAGCTGCTGGTGCTGCTGCTCGACATGCTCGTTGCGTTTTTCAGTTTCGCGCAGGCGATACGCCTGTACCACCATGTCGGCTATATGATCAATGTGCCGCTGACGATGGAGCACCGCGCGCTGTCGCCGCGGCACGTCGCGCTGCATCTGAACCGGGCGGGATCTTTCTACGCGATCGGCATGCGCGCCTATTATGTCGCCGTGCCGCTCGTGTTCTGGCTGTTCGGCCCGCACTTCATGCTGCTCGCCACGCTCGTTCTGATTCCGATCCTCTATTACCTCGACCGCGCTCCGAAAGCGCTGGCCGACGATTTACGCTGACCTGACAGCAGTCACAAGCTTTCCGACGCCGCACTTCCGTGCCTATAATAGTAGCCATCCTGTCCGGAGCGCTGTCCAAGCAGTCGTCCCGCCATGAAGCTCACATCCGAACAAGTCGCGCAGTTCGAGCACAACGGCTACCTGTTTTTTCCGGGCCTATTCTCGCGCCAGGAGATGGACGTTCTGTGCGCGGAAGTGCCGGCGATCTACGCCGAGCATCGTCCGGAAATCGTGCGCGAAAAAGGCTCGGATGCGGTTCGCACCAGTTTCGCCGCGCACACCTACAACCCGGCCTTCTCCAAGCTCGCGCGCCATCCGCGGCTGATCGAACCCGCCGTGCAGATACTGGGCGAAGATGTCTACATGCACCAGTTCAAAATCAACGGTAAGCAGGCATTCGACGGCGACGTATGGCAATGGCACCAGGACTACGGCACCTGGCAAGCCGATGACGATATGCCCGCGCCGCGCGCGATGAACGTCGCGGTGTACCTCGATGACGTAAACGAGTTCAACGGCCCGTTGTACTACATTCCCGGCTCGCACAAAGTTGGGAAGCTCGACGCCGCCCACGACACCAGCACCACCAGCTATCCGCTCTGGACCATCGACAAGCAGACGATCGCGAGACTCGTCGCGAGCGGCGGCATCGTTGCGCCCAAGGGCGCGTCCGGCTCAATGCTGATGTTTCACTGCAACCTGGTGCATGGCTCGCCGTCCAACATGTCGCCATGGAATCGCGTAATCGTCTACCTGTCGCTGTGCGCCGTCAGCAATCATATCCGCCGTTTCAAGCGGCCGGAGTACATCGCGCATCGCGACTTTGCACCGATCCGCGCCCTGCCCGACGACTGCCTGCTGCGCGACGATATCAAAGCCGAATTGTCGGTCAAAGAAACTGCCTGATATGAATCTTCACGCCCTGCTCGAGCAGCGCGCGGCGCAGAAGAAGCCGCTGCGCGTAGCGCTGATCGGCGCCGGGAAATTCGGCTCGAT
>DASYSI010000063.1:0-3046 GCA_036003485.1 Burkholderiales bacterium
GTGTGGCGACCAGCGACAGGGAACCCAGGGCGAGCGAGAACGCAATCGACAGCTTGGTGTTACGTAGCATCACAACCTCCATTTGGCAGATACGTTTGGACGGCTAATTGGCTGATGGCCGGGAAAGGCAGTTGACGAACGACAACCAACGGCGAGGCGCCGGAGTCGTGAACATGCATTGCGAGTGGACGGCGCGGTTGCGCGCGCGCAATGCCGCAGGCGAGCAAGACGGCTCGGCGCCAGTAGGCTGCGAGGAAGGTGTGCGCTTTGAGCGGCGCGTGATGCGCCCGCTTTCGCGCGCCGAGATTGACGTGCCGAGTGCGCGCCCTTCGATCGACGCTATTCGCCTGCGCAGTGCGCTGGCTCTGCCAGCGGCGGGCTCAGTCGTCCGTGCGCGCGACCACATCGTGCTGCTAGCGTAAGGGCCGCACGTAGCGTCTGGACAAAAATCTGATTCTTGCGCAAGCCTCGCCCGAGTGCGGGCGCTCCCCCTGCTCCCTTTCATCCCTTGCCCCCTGCGGCAATCGTTGAAAGCAACCGTTGTGGTTCCCTTTGCCCTGTCTTCCGTGGTCCTGGGCAAAACGATGTCGCGGAGACTACGCAATCTTCGCTGTAGTTTGCAAGCCTTTCGAAAACAAAATTATCGTGTAATCGTTTTCATGATCGAGCGCGCGTGTTCGCCGTGCAACACCCCGGAAGCGCGTTGTTGCAATGTATACGTGTGTACTACTTTAGAAACAGCGGGCAAGGATGCGCGGGCGTGCGGCAACGCCCCTGGAGGCGCCGGCGCCTTTCGGTATGGCAAATGTATACGTTTGCGCAGGGATGCTGCGAAGTTTCGCAGCGGGATGTGAAGTGGTGGGCGATAGTGGGATCGAACCACTGACCCCTGCCGTGTGAAAGCAGTGCTCTACCGCTGAGCTAATCGCCCCGCTCCAATCCAATACCGCTATCGCGCGTAGCGCGATTATCACTCCCCCTCTCCCGCTTGCGGGAGAGGGCTCGGGGTGAGGGTTGCTCTTCTACAGCACCCCAACCCGCGTCAAAAAATGGTGCCGGAGAAGGGAATCGAACCCCCGACCCACGCATTACGAATGCGTTGCTCTACCAGCTGAGCTACCCCGGCGCCGGGGCGCGCAGTTTACCGGCTGCGGCCGTAGATCACAAGGCGGAAAAGCCGCTGTCGGCCTGTAAGTCGTTATTTCCGTGACGGAACTTGGGCAGCGGATGTCTGCTGGGACGCTGCTCAGGTGCTGCCTGACGAGGCATCGGCAAAGTCCGCGCTTTGTTCAATGCTGGAACAAGACCCGTCCGTGTCAAGAGGCCCTTCGGCCACTTCCGGCACCGCATCAAGGCCCCCCGCCGGCGCAAGCGGCGCGTATCGGATGTAGCCGCGATATTACCTTCCTCCGACATCCAGTGTCGGCATTTTCCTACGACAGCGCGCGGCCCGCACCGATGCCGAGCCGCGTCAGCATTCCCTAACCTGCTCCCCACTTCGAACGGGAGGCCCCATGCAAAACATTTCGCACGACAAGGAAACCGGAGTGACGCTGATCGAACTGGTCTTCATCCTCGCGATCATCGCAACCCTCGTCACATTCGGCGTGCGCGGTGCGTCGGCGGCAATCAACGCGTCGCGCACGAGCAACAGCGTTTCGAGTTTGTTTGCGGCGCTGACACGTGCGCGCAGTTTTGCTGCGACAGCGGGTGTGGACGTGGTGATGTGCCCCAGCGTCGACGGTGCGACTTGCGCGCCTGGTTATCACTGGGAAAAGGGCTGGATCGCGTTTCCGGCGACGCACGCAGGCAGCAATCGCACGGGAGATGAGCCGATTCTGCTACGACAGGATGCACTACCATCCAAGGTGCATGTCGTGACCAGCGCCGGCCGAACGCGGGTTCGATTTCAGCCAAGCGGCGGTAACGCTGGCAGCAACATCACGTTTACGTTCTGTGACGGCCGCGGTCCCAAGGCGGCGTCTGCGTACGCGATGGCGAACAGTGGATCGCTGCACGCGGTAGACACGGATCCGACTTATGTGGCTTCGGCTTGCGCGAATCCCTAAATACGCAAAAGGATTACGCTGGCGTGCGACAGGGCGGGTCCCGCTGTTGTAACCCGCCTAACGCAATCTCGTCGACGCAGGTTGCGCCTCGGCGTAAGCACGCAGGTACGAGCGCTGCATACGATTCCAGCCGAACGACGTGAGGTCAACGCCGAGCGTGTCATCCAATGTTGCCACTTCAGCGTAGTGGCCTTCGGCGATCGCTGCCAGCATGCACAAGCGCACCAACCAGTCGCGCGCAGGGTCCGACAATGCGCGCCGATGATCCTGCAGCAAGGCCACCGCCCTTGGGCCGACCCGGGCAAAATCGCGTGCGGCGAGCGACGAGATTACGCCTAGCATGGCACTCACGGCCTCCGTTGGCGTTGCGCACGTAATCCATTGTGGGTCGATCCAGACAGCCTTCAACTGCTCCGCATCGAGATAGGGCACGGTACGGCCGACGAGGTCCTGCAAGACGTCGATTTTCTGGGAATCACCGCTTTCGTCCGCACAGGCCGCGACAACTGCGCGCCGGTCCGCGATGACTTGCTCAACGTTATTTTTCGCCGTGTCTGGCGCGACAGCCGCCAGCCCCGCAGCGACTATGGGGCCTTGTTCAGCAAGCAACGAGGGTATGTAGCCGGGGTTCGGCACGAATCGGCCGACTTTTGCCGGCGCGATGTGCCCGAGTATCTCCCGCAGAGGCAGATCAGCCGTCGCAACGCCGATCAATCCCAGCGGCTGACTACCAATGAAACGCTCGCGCGGAGCTTCAAGTGAGAGTACTGGAAAGAAATCGGAATTGGTCCGCTTCGAGAGCAGATCGAAGATTGGCAGCAAACTGCGGCGATCGCCGACCTGTCGAAGCCTGAGGTCTTCGACACTCGCAAGTCCGACCCGCCGTAGTTCGTCACCGAGGAGGGCTTGGCGGAAAACCTTGTCATTCAATTCAGGCAACAATCCGCGTGGCGTGGCGATGATGATCGCGTCGGTGG
>DASYSI010000064.1:0-9833 GCA_036003485.1 Burkholderiales bacterium
TCTCGCTGTGCGTCGGGAAGCTCGATCGCAATACAGTCCACGCCCAAAGTCTTTAGAAGTGCCAGCTTCTGATCGATCTCTTCATCCCAAGCGACTTTCTCTTGAATGTACATTTCCATCCTTTCAGGGATTACCCGTTAATTCGGCCACAAAATTACTCAACGTCAAGTGCCGCCGGAACATCCGCGCGACCCGATACGCGCAATCTGGCCTCGTTCTATTCGCCTTTCACGCCGGCGGCAATCACAACCTTCTTCCATTTCACAATCTCGTCCCGGATAAACGCCGCGGTCTGCTCCGGCGTCATGAGCGTCGGTTCCGTGCTCTGGTTCGCAAGTGCGGTACTGAATTCCGGTGACTGCACGCTTTTCGCGACCGCGGCGTTAAGGACCATCACGGCATTACGCGGGGTCCCTGCGGGTCCGGCGAGGGTGATCCAGGTGTACGACTCGAATCCCGGCAGGCCGGATTCGGCGATGGTGGGTATGTCCGGCGCCACGGCGCTGCGTTTTCCGCTCGTGACGCCCAGCGCGCGGATGCGGCCCGACCTGACGTGAGGCAACAGCGCGGGGATGGAACCGAACATCGTGTCCACCCGGCCTCCGATCAATTCAGGAACGGTGTATGCGCTGCCTTTGTATGGCACGTGCAGCATGTTGATCCCGGTTTGCATATTGAACATCACCATCGTCAGATGCAGGCTGCCCCCGGTTCCGGTCGAAGCGTAAGTGAGCTTGCCCGGGCGCGCTTTGGCAAGTGTAATCAGTTCCTGAACGTTCTTGACCGGAGATGACACATTGACGACGAGCATGTGCGGTGCGGTTCCCAACAGGGCGATTGCCTGGAAATCGCGCCCGACGTCGAACGAGAGATCTTTGTACAGCGACTGGCTGCTCACGAGCGGTGTGTTCAGCAGCAGCAGGGTATAGCCATCGGGCGCGGCATGGGCGACGAGTTCCCCGGCGATATTGCCGGCGGCGCCTGCGCGATTGTCCACGATGAATTGCTGGCCGCAAATCTCGGCAAGTTTGGGCGCGTAGATGCGGCCGATGACGTCCGCGCTCGACCCCGGCGGGTAAGGCGAGACCACGCGCACCGGCTTTACCGGATAAGTCTGCGCGTGAGTGGGGACCGAAACAGTGAATGTTGCCATGAGCAACAGCGCGTCGCGCATGCGGTACTTGCGGTCCATGGATCGTTCCCTTGATTTTGTCGCGACCGCGAATTGTGCAGTGTATCGAGCGTTTGCTGCAAGCGCGGCCGCTGCGGGCTGGTGCGATTACAATAAGCCCTGCGACATTGCGTGCGATTTGATTCACACCATGAAATGGCTATTGGCAGCTTGCGCCGTTGTTTCACTGAACGCGCTTGCGGTGGAGGCCACGCTCGAAATTGTTTCTGACCAGCAGCGACTGACTTTTTCGCAGTCTCAGTTGCTGTCCCGGCACGACCTTAAGACGATCGCCATCACCGACAGCGATTACAAGAAGCGGCTTACTCAATTCAAAGCGATTCCCATCCTGAGTTTGTTCAAGGGTATAGCCATTCCGGACGACGCGGTAGTTCAATTTAATTCGACGGATGGCTTTTCGGCCACGCTGGAGAAGACCCGTCTCTTCAGCACTGACCCCAAGGCATCGACAGCCTTCCTGGCGATAGAGGATCCCAAGAAACCTTGGCCGCCTCTCCCCGGAAAAAAGGCTTCGGCCGGACCGTTCTACCTGGTCTGGAAAAATCCTGAAGCGTCCTCCATTGGCCCGGAGGAATGGCCCTACCAGATTGCCTCATTCAAGATCCTGTCAGACCCGCGTAGTGTGTTTCCGAAGATTTATCCTGCCGCCGATGCCGCGCCGAATGTTCAAAACGGATTCAAGTCGTTCCAGAAAAACTGCTTTGCGTGCCATAAGATGAATGGAAATGGAGCCGGATCGATCGGGCCCGACCTGAACCTTCCTCTGAATCCGACTGAGTACTTCGAAGCGAAGGCGCTCGAGTCACTCATTCGGGATCCGGCGAGCGTGCGCAACTGGCCTCGCAGAACGATGTCTGGATTCTCCAAAGCAGCAATTCCAGATGCCGAACTTTCGGATCTCATCGCTTATCTCAGGTACATGAGCACGCGGAAGGAAAAGGTATCGCGCTGAAGCGCGCTTTCTGTTCCCTATATGGCTATTGCCACGACAACAGCAAGGATGCTTAGAGGTGTCATTTTGTTGGCCATCACGTGGCTGACCTTGCTCGACGTCTGCGCAGCGATGCCGGACACCGGCGTGACGACGTTGAAGCCCGCGACCTTGGACGAGTTGCAGAGACATTTGCTCAATCACAAGGCCGACCTCGACCAGTTCAGACTGCGCGGGCCTTTCGCCGTAACTGTGCAAAAAAATTATGGGGTGCGCTTGTCGGCAGCCGAGCGCATCGGAGCGGACTTGTATTTATCCGCTCCTGCCGAAAAGGCGCCGCTTGTCATCCTGCTGCACGGGTACGACAGCTCGAAGGAAGACCACTCCTATCAAGCCCTGCACCTGGCAACCTGGGGAATGCATAGTCTCTCTTTGCAGCTGCCCAACAAGGGTCCATGGGTCCGCAACGGCGAAACCCTGGCGCGAATCGTGAATCTCATACGCCGCCGGCCAGAAACTATCGACAGCCGCGTTGACCCGAACCGAATCATTCTCGTCGGGCACTCGTTCGGTGGTTCCTCGGTGGCGATTGCGCTGGCCGGCGGCGCCCCTGCCGCGGGCGGCATCCTGCTCGACCCTGCGGGCGTGGGCAAAGTCTTGCCTGGATACCTGAGAAAAATCCTTACGCCCGTGATGGTGCTCGCGTCCGACCGGCAGGTCACTCCGGCGCCCTACCGCGACGACTTCTATGAGTACATTCGCAGCGGGGTCGCCGAAGTATCGATTACGAACGCAAGCCATGAAGATGCCCAGTTTCCCATCGAGCCCGTACCGCAGGGGATAGCAGCCGATTCATTCGCCACGGAAGAACTGCAGATTACCTTCGTCAGTGCGTTGACGTCGGCAGCCTTTAGCCTTGCTTTTACCGGCAAGCTTGACTATGCATGGACAAGTTTTGGCGATGCCATCCAGAATGGAAGATTGTTTGACGCGCTGAGAAAATGAAGCGATGGCGCCTCTGAAACTGAAAAATAAATAAGCTCGAAAGAGCGCGGTATACTGGGCCACCGCGAGATCAAGTTGCCTGGTGCGAAAAGCGGGCAAACTACGAGCGCTATGTGCCCGGCATTATCGAGCGCTTCTGCGGCTACTGGGGTACGGGGAATCTGGGAAAATCATGAAGCCACAACTCATGAGCGTGGTCCTTGCCGCACTAGTCACGTTTGCGCCCGGCGCCATCGCGCAGCAGTACCCGACGAAGCCGGTACGCGTAATCGTGCCGTTTGCGCCAGGCGGCGGTTCGGATCTCACCGCGCGTCCCATTTCGCAGAAGCTCTCTGAGGCGCTCGGCCAGCAGTTCGTGGTCGACAACCGTGGCGGCGCGGCCGGCGTCATCGGCATGGAGATGACCGCCAAGGCGAGCCCCGACGGCTACACGCTTATGATAATGTCGGGAAGCTTCGCGGCGACGCCGGCGACGCAGAAGCTCTCGTTCGATCCGCTGAAGGAGATCGTGCCGATCGTCGAGCTGGGTTACTCGCCGCACGTGATCGTCGTGCATCCATCAATTACCGCAAAGACCACCGCTGAGCTGATCGATCTGGTGCGCGCCAAACCGGGCGTGATTCCCTATGCGTCGACGGGGCTCGGCGGATTCACGCATCTGGGCACCGAGTGGTTTCTTAGCATGGCCAAGCTCAAGATGATCCACGTACCGTACAAGAGCACCGGCGCGGCGATGGTCGACGTGCTGTCCGGACAGTGTCCGTTCATCATCGGCAGCCTGCCCGGCACCATGCCGCATTTTCAATCGGGACGGCTGCGCGCGCTGGCGGTGACGACCGAGACACGCTGGCCTACTTTGCCTGAGCTTCCGACCGTGACCGAAACACTGCCGGGCTACACGCTGGTGACGTGGTACGGCGTAATGGCGCCGCGCGGAACGCCGGCAAAAATAATTCAGACGATCAACGCCGAGGTCAACAAGATTCTGCAGTCGAGCGAGATGAAAAAGTTTTTCGATGTGCAGGGAATGGCGCCGACCGGCGGCACCGTGGCAAGCTTCGACAATCTTATCCGCACCGACAATGCGCGCTGGGTCAGGGTCGTGAAAGAAGCAGGCCTCAAGATCAATTAGCCCTGCGGCGGAAGCTTCTGCAAAAAGCAAATCATCCGCGCAATCTCGACGCAAAAAGGGAGTGATCATGAATAAATTGATAGCCATCTTGTGCCTGCGTTGGCGTCCGTTCTCGCAGCCGCAGTGCCTGCATACAGTGCCGAAAGTCCGCCGGAATGGGCCTATCCGGTGAATCCGCCGGAGTTCAAGCCCGCGCCGGACGACGGCGCAGTCAGGCGCGTTCCCGGCAGCGCAGCCAGTTACAGCCTTCCACAACTGCGTGATCGCTTCCTGGCACCGGACTGGCATCCTGCTGAGTATCCTCCGATGCCCGAAGTCGTCGCACGTGGCCGGAAGCCCGACGTGTTTGCCTGCGGCTTTTGTCATCGCGCGGACGGGCCCGGCGGCCCGGAAAACGCGAGTCTTGCAGGTCTTCCTGCGGCTTATATCGCGCAGCAAATGGCCGATTACAAAAGCGGCGTCAGGAAAACTTCGGTGCCAAAGAGAAATATCGATCTGATGATTTCGCTGGCCAAAGCAGCCACCGACGCCGAGGTCGATGCTGCTGCAGCCTATTTTTCGTCGCTGAAACCGAAAGCGATAATCAGGGTCGTCGAAACCGATTCCGTTCCGAAGACTTATGTCGCCGGGTGGTTCCTGGCCGCCGTGAAATCCGGCGACAAAGAGGCGCTCGGTCAACGTATCATCGAGGTGCCGGAAAATCTGGAGCAATTTGAGCATCGCGATACGCATGCCCGATTCATCGCATATGTGCCTGTTGGCAGCATTGCGAAAGGCGAGATGCTGGTCAAGTCCGGCGGTTCAGGTAAAACCATCCAGTGCGCAACCTGCCATGGCACCGACCTCAAAGGCGTAGGCGCGATACCGCGCATCGGCGGCGTCTCGCCGAGCTATAGCGTGCGCCAGCTCTATGACATCAAGTACGGCGCGCGGGCAGGCGCTGCAAGTGCGCAGATGAAAGACGTCGTCAGCAAACTGAGCGCAGACGATATGGTGTCGATCGCAGCGTACCTGGCTTCGCAGGCGCCGTGAATCCGCGGTAGTGGAATACGACGGTTGAATCGCGTGAGAGGCCGCGGCGGAATTGGCGCGGTGCGAACGCGCGCCGCGCTGAAAACATGTTTGCTTGCACTGTCGCTGTCAGCGATGACGGCGGACGCTGCAGAGGCGCCGTACGACCTCGTGCTCCGCAACGCGCGCATCGTTGATGGAACCGGCAACCCATGGTTTCGCGCGGACCTCGCGGTGCGGGATGACATGATCGCGCGCATTGCACCGGCGATCACCGCGGCCGCGGCGCGCGTGATCGACGTGAAGGGCGCGGTCGTCGCGCCGGGATTTATCGATCTGCATACGCATGCTTCGCGCGGAATCTTTCAGGTGCCGACGGCGGACAACTATGTCCGGCAGGGCGTCACGACGATCATGGAAGGGCCGGACGGCGGCTCGCCGGTGCCGTTGAAGCCCTTCCTCGACAGGCTGGAGGCGACACCGAAGTCGCTCAACATCGGCAGCTTCGTTGGCCAGGGTTCGGTGCGCCAAGCGGTCATCGGTCTCGCGGACCGCACCGCATCGGCGGACGAGATCGCGCGCATGCGCGATATTGTCGCCCAGGCGATGCGCGATGGCGCGTTCGGCCTGAGCACGGGCTTATTCTATGTGCCCGGCAAGTTCACGCCACTCGCGGAAGTCATCGAGCTGCAGAAAGTCGTAAGCCCTTATCGTGGTGTGCACACCTCTCATATGCGCGACGAGGCATCGCGCATACTCGAGAGCGTCAGGGAGACCATCGCGATCGGCGAGCAGGGCGGCGTGCCGACGCAGATTTCGCACCATAAGGTGATCGGCAAAGCGAACTGGGGCAGGAGCTTGGAAACGCTTGCGCTGATCGACGAGGCCCGCGCGCGCGGCGTGGACGCGACGATAGACCAGTATCCGTATACCGCGTCGAGCACTTCGATACACGCGGCGTTGCTGCCCGGATGGGCGCTCGAAGGCGGACTGCAGGAGACGCAGAAGCGGCTTAAGGATCCCGCGATGCGAGCGAAGATCAAGGAGACAACGGCCGAACTGATTCGCACCGAACGCGGCGGCGGCGATCCGAGCAACGTCGTGCTGTCGCTATGCGTTTGGGATGCGTCGCTCGCCGGCAAAAATCTGTCGCAACTCGCGCAGGCGCGCGGCATGGCGCCCACGCCCGAAAACGCCGCGGAAGTGGTCGCGTGGTTGATCGAGCAGGGCAGCTGCCAGGGCGTATTCTACGCGATGGGCGAGGACGATTTGCTTCGCATCATCGTGCATCCGGCGACCATGATCGCATCCGACGGCGAGGTGCCGATCTTCGGACGCGGCGCGCCGCATCCGCGCAGCTACGGCACTTTCGCGCGCGTGCTCGCCGTCTACACG
Organism: Burkholderiales bacterium; assembly: GCA_036003485.1. Lineage (GTDB taxonomy): Bacteria > Pseudomonadota > Gammaproteobacteria > Burkholderiales > SG8-41 > PALSA-1004. Next base: position 6,667 of record DASYSI010000064.1, read on the forward strand.
CGCGACAAGAAAGTGCTCACGCTCCAGGAAGCGGTGCGCAAGATGTCGTCATTTCCGGCGATGCGGATCGGTCTTACCGACCGCGGCGTGCTGCGGCCCGGCATGAAAGCCGACATCGCGGTCTTCGATCCCATGCGCGTTCGCGATGCGGCGACCTTCGAGAAACCGCATCAATACGCGGAAGGCTACTCGTATGTGATCGTCAACGGTCAGGTCGTGTACGAAAACGGCGCGATGACATCGGCGCGCCCGGGACGCGTGCTCTATGGTCCGGGAAAGGCGGGGCTGGCGCAGTAGTCTTTGCACATGCCATTCGAGCAGACTAAATACCGCATCAATGCAGATATTCACGCTGCCATTTGCGGTAGCGCTCGCCGCCCAGCCATCGGTTCATCTCTTCCGCAGAGGCAATTTTCGACTTGAGATCGGCCGGAGCGCCCCCGTTGTGCAAATGCGTGTATGTGTCGCGCAGCGCTTTGGCCGCGGCCGCGACCGCTGAATGGCCCTGCAATAAGATGCGCACGCCGCGAGCGGCGAGGTCCTCGCGTCTGACGGCGGGCGCCGTGCCGACGATGATCGGCAGGTCGATGGCGGCGCGGATCGCTTCAAAGTCCGATAACTTCTCCAGCCCCGTAATGAAAATGGCGTCGATACCGGTCGTTGCGTAGGCTTTGGCGCGCGCGACTGAACTTGCGACACCTTCGGCTTTGAGCGCCGCGATGCGGCCGGCGATAACGAGTGAAGGATCCTGGCGCGCTTGCAGTGCGGCGCGAAGCTTACCGAGCATCTCATCGATCGAAACGAGCGCATAGGTATCCTCAGGCTGGCCGAATGGCGCGGGCAGCGCCAAGTCTTCGACGGTCAGCGCGGATACGCCCGCGTGCTCGAGTTCCTGGACAGTGCGCATCACGTTAAGCGCGTTGCCATAGCCGTGATCGGCATCGACGAGCAGGCTCAATTGGCCCCCGCGCATAATGCGCCGCACCTGGTCAGCAAACTCGGTGAGCGTCTGCAGGACAAGATCGGGTGCGGCCAGTGTAGTACTTGCCGATACCGATCCGGAAAATATGCCGATTTCGTATCCGACGGACTCCGCGATGCGCGCCGAAAGCGCATCGTACACGGTGGCCGGCGATAAACACTGCTTTCCGGAAAGTATCGCGCGCAATCTTTTGCGCTGGTCGGTGCGGCTCATGTCTGTCTCCGTGAATTAAAGCGTCGATTCTACACAACCCCGACTCATTGGCGTGGTGAAGTCACCGGTGCGTCATGGATGAAAGAACAGTTGACATGCCCGCGCGATTCCTGCGGTAATCACGGCTGCCGATATTGAAAAATGCGATGGAAAAGGCGACAGCCTCACGACTATGACGAGGCTGAGCGTGACAGCCGCTAAGATTCACCGACGCGACACGGAAACATCTTAAAAATGAATCCCGTCCGACCGAAAGTCTCGATCGTACTGCCTACCTATAATCATCTGCGTTTTCTGCCGCGCGCAGTCGCCTGTGCGCTCGATCAGACGTTGATGGATTTCGAACTGATTATCGTGAACGACGGGTCGACCGACGATACGCGCGCGTGGCTCGACAACTTGCAGCATCCAAATGTCCGCATATTCCATCAACAGAACCGTGGATTCGTCGCGGCGGTGAACTTCGGGATTCAGCAGTCGCGAGGCGAATACCTGAGCTGGATGTCCGCAGACAACCGTTGCGCGCGCTATTTTGTCGAAGCCTTCGTGGCCGCACTCGATTCCGACGCCTCAAACGCGCTCGCGTACTCTCCATTTTTCAGCATCGACGCGGATGACCGCGTGACGGGCGTTAAATTCGACAACCTGCTGCTGCTGCGCGAGCTCGTGACCAATCGCCCGAGGGGCATGGCGGGGTTCATGTATCGCAAATCCGTCCATGACGCGATTGGCATGTACCAGGGGGGCGCTGCGTGCGATACGCTGATGTGGTCGCGGATGATCGAGAAATTTTCGGCGGTGTTCGTGATGGAGCCCACGTACTATTTCCGATTTCATGAGAACAGGGAAACGTTGAGCCGGGGGCCGAAGGAACAGGCCGAGATCGACCGCATAACCGCGAGCTTCCTCGAGAGCCACGACGGCGCCCGCAGCACTGAAGACGCCTCGCTTCTCTATCCGGGAATTGGAAATGCACGGCATCTGGCCGCGTATGCAAAAAGCGACTTTGCGTGCAGGCTCTCCAAATGCGGATTCAAAGCCGACGCGCTCGCGCTTTTAGGTTCGGTGCTGGAGGCGGCCGCAAGTGACGAGATGCTGAGACCCCTGATAAATACGGTTGGTCTTTGTTTGCTGTCCGATGTCGAACCTGTGTCGTTCGTTTCCGAGGCGCTCGCGAAAAACGCGAAACTCTCTGCCGAAGCGACGGATGCGTGCATCGACGTTGTCAACGCGATCGCAGAGCTCATGAAGGCGGGCGGAAGCGTAGAGTTGTTGAGCATCGAAGCGAGCAGCCGGCTGCTCGCGCTCGAGAAGCCTAAGGTGTTTTCATTTCTGGCGTGGAAGGAAAATTCCTCACATCTTCCGGTGCGCGGAATCTGAACAACATTTGCTACCGCTTTTTTTCAGGCAAATTTCACATCCGAAGAGAAGGGAATGTTCGATGGATAAGACCACTCAGAAGCTGGCGGATTACGTCGCTTCTTTGAGCTTCGATCAGTTGCCGGCGGACGCAGTTCGTCAGGCGAAGAAATGTCTGATCGATACCATCGGCTGCGGCATCGGCGGGTACTCGAGCGAGCCGGTTGCGATTGCGCGCCGGATTGCGGCGCGCAATACCGGCCAGCCTGCTGCCAGTGTTCTCGGGTCCGGCGCCTTAACCTCGATGGAAATGGCCGCCTTCGTCAATACCGCGATGGTTCGCTACCTCGATTGCAACGACACTTTCATTTCCAAAGGTTCCGGACATCCAAGCGACATGATCCCCGCGTGTCTCGCGGTGGCCGAGGCGCATCGCGCCAGCGGCAAGGACGCGCTCGTGTCGATCGCGGCCGCTTACGAAGTTTTCACCGCGCTCGCAGATGTCGTTAACCTGCGGGAAGGCGGATGGGACCAGGGTCTTTTTGTCGTGCTGGGCAGCGCCGCCGGCGCCGCCAAGTTGCTGCGCTTGACCTGCGAGCAGACGGGCAATGCG
>DASYSI010000065.1:0-1590 GCA_036003485.1 Burkholderiales bacterium
ATTGTGGAAATGCGGGTCTATCGAAGTGACGTCGGCGCCGATCGCAATGCTCAGGTCGGCTGCAGTTGCGCACCCGATACTGAACAGTAGCGTGATGGCCGCAAAAAAAAAGCGTGACGGCATGGGACTTCCTCTCTGGAAACCAGCGCTTTCAGCATACCGTAAATTCACCGGCCTGTGCCGATGCGGTGGCCACAGTCCGCGTGTTGCGGATCAGGCTTAGCCTGCACTTAATTGACACCCCCATAGCGCGCACCTATTCTGTGGTCTTTCCCACAGAGTTACAGGCTATGGCAACAAACCAAGCCGGCGCGCCCGCCAGTATCGAAATGATACGCACGCTCGTCGGTTTTCCCAGCGTCAGCCGCGATTCCAATCTCGAGCTGATTCATTTCGCGCGCGATCATCTCAAGACTCTGGACGCCGAAGTGCGTCTGACTTACGACGATGAGCGCCGCAAGGCCAATTTGTTTGCGACGCTCGGTCCGCCCGGCGAGCCCGGCATTGTGCTGTCGGGGCATACCGATGTGGTGCCGGTCGACGGTCAGGTGTGGGACACCGATCCGTTCCGCGTCGTGGAAAAAGACGGCAAGCTTTTCGGCCGCGGCACGAGCGACATGAAGAGTTTTATTGCGGTCGCGCTGACGCTCGCGCCCGAATTTGCGCGGCGCGGCCTGAAAACACCGCTGCATTTCGCGTTGTCGTACGACGAGGAAGTCGGCTGCATCGGCGTGGGCCGGTTGATCGACGATCTCAAGCACGCCGGCATCAAGCCCAAATCGTGTATCGTCGGCGAGCCAACGCTGATGCAGCCGGTGATCGCGCACAAGGGCAAGCGCGGTTATCGCTGCATGGTACGCGGGGTTACCTGCCATTCGGCGTACGCTCCGCAGGGAGTCAACGCGGTCGAGGCCGCTGCCGAGGCAGTCGCGTATCTTAAAAACATGGCGCGCCGCCATCGCGATCACGGACCGTACGACCGCGGCTTCGATATCGCGCACACCACGGTCCATACCGGCGTGATCCACGGCGGCACTGCACTCAATATCGTGCCGCACGAGTGCGCATTCGACTTCGAGTTCCGCCATCTGCCGGGAGACGATCCCGACGCGCTGCTTGCCGAGTTCAAAAGTCACGTTGCAATCACGATCGAGGCGGAAATGCGCGCAGTTAATCCCGATGCGGGCTTCACCATCACGCCGCTGTCGCGGCTGCCGGTACTCGACATGAGCGCAGAAGCGGCGGTGGTGGGGCTCGCCCAGGAATTATCCGGCAACAGCGAAATCGGCAAGGTGTCGTTTGGCACCGAGGGCTCGCAATTTCAACGCGCGGGCATTCCGACCGTGGTGTGCGGCCCAGGCTCGATCGAGCAGGCGCACAAGCCCAACGAGTTCGTCGCGATCGATCAGGTGTTGAAGTGCGAGCAGTTCATGCGGCGGCTGATGGACCGCATGTGCGCGCATTGACCTGGCAGGCTGATGCAGAACCCGCTGGGAGCCGCGTGTGCACGAAAAGTGCTCAGATGCAAGGCGCGCGACGAAGGTCGAATGCTCGCTCTATTCGACGAGGAGCGCAACGCCGCAGCTGGGC
>DASYSI010000066.1:0-13006 GCA_036003485.1 Burkholderiales bacterium
GCGGAAATCCGCGCGCGAAGTAAAGCATCCCCGCGATTGCGGTCTGCGCGATCGGCTCGGCCGCCGAGCCCGACGAAGTCGTGAGCCGCACGCCGCGCTCGAGAATGGACGCGAATATCGGATGGTCGACGCCAGCATTGAATACCTGCAGCCATTTGAGTCCCGCCGCTTTGCGCGTCGCCGAGAAAAAGGGCTTGGCGAATTGTGGGAACACGTCGCTGCTGAAATAGGCGATTTCGGCGCGCGCGGCTTGTGTATCGTCGAGACGCGCTTCGGGGTCGCGCGGCAGCGCGAGCAGTTCGAGCTCGATCCCGTCGCGCCTGGCGGCGGCAACGATGTCAGGTCCGAAGCGGGTGCTGAAGCGGTGCGAAACAATCGCGGCGATCATTGCGGCACTCATTTTAACAGCGATCTGCTAACATCTGATGCGTTTTAGCTTTCAACTCACTCATCCTCGTGAAGATCGATACTCTCGAGCTCGCGCAGCAATTAATTTCGCGCCAATCGGTCACGCCCGACGATGCGGGCTGCCTCGACATTCTGATCGATCTGCTGCGGCCGCTCGGTTTCGAATGCGACAAAATCAGCAGCGGCGGCGTCGACAACCTGTGGGCGCGGCGCGGTTCCGCGAGCCCGCTCATTTGTTTCGCCGGACATACCGATGTCGTGCCGACCGGTCCGGTCGAGCAATGGACGAGCGATCCGTTCGTACCGGCGATCAGGGACGGCGTGCTCTACGGACGCGGCGCGTCCGACATGAAAAGCTCGCTGGCGGCGATGGTCGCAGCGATCGCCGACTTTGTTGCCGCGTATCCCGCGCATCCGGGATCGATCGCGCTCTTGCTGACCTCAGACGAAGAAGGCCCGGCGATCGACGGTACGGTTCGCATCGTCGAAGCGCTCAAAGCGCGCGGCGAGAAACTCGATTACTGCATCGTCGGTGAGCCCACTGCGGTCAAAAAGACCGGCGACATGATCAAGAACGGCCGCCGCGGATCGCTTTCGGGCAAGCTCACGGTCAATGGCGTGCAGGGGCATGTCGCCTATCCGCACCTTGCCAAAAATCCGATCCACGCAGTGGCCGCGGCGATCGCAGAGATGGCAGAGGTCAAATGGGACGATGGCAACGAGTACTTTCCCCCGACGACATGGCAGATTTCGAACTTCAATGCCGGCACCGGCGCCAACAACGTCGTTCCCGGCAGCGCGTACATCAGGTTCAATTTCCGCTTTTCGACCGCGAGCACGCTCGAATCGCTGCAGACGCGCGTGCACGGCATCCTCGACCGGCACGGCGTTCCGTACGATCTCGAATGGAGTTATGACGGCCGGCCGTTCCTGACAAAAAAAGGCGACCTGGTCGATGCAATCGCCCGTGCGATCAAGACCGTGACGGGCATCGACACCGAGCTGTCAACCACCGGCGGCACGTCCGACGGACGCTTTATCGCCGACATCTGCCCGCAGGTGATCGAGTGCGGCCCAACCAATGCCAGCATTCACAAGATCGACGAGTGCATCCGCGTCGATGAACTGATGCAGTTGCCGCGAATTTATTTTCACAGCCTCAAAAACCTGCTGATCAAGTAGGACGGCCACGATGGCGCGCAGCGACAACGTAATGGAACTACCGAAAAATCTGCCGGTCCCGCAGGATGACGGCGCGTGCGACCATCTGACCGGCATGGCGTTGCCGCAGATTGAGCTTTACTCGACGCACGGCCGCACGGTCGATCTGTCGAGCCTCAAAGGCACAAGCGTCGTTTACATTTATCCTCGTACCGGCCGGCCCGATCAGGAATTGCCGACGGGCTGGAATGCGATTCCGGGCGCTCGCGGCTGCACGCCGCAATCATGCGCGTTTCGCGATCATTATGAAGAGCTCAAGAGTCTCGGCGTCGCCGAATTGTTCGGCCTTTCGACGCAGGACAGCGCGTATCAGCGCGAAGCCGTCGAAAGGCTGCATTTGCCTTTCGAGCTGTTGAGCGACGAGAATCTCGAATTCGCGCGCGCGTTGAAGCTGCCGACGTTCGAAGTCGATGGCATGACGCTGATCAAGCGCATGGCGCTGATCACGCGCGACGGCGTGATCCGGAAAGTGTTCTATCCGGTGTTTCCTCCGCACAAAAATGCGAGCGACGTGCGTGCGTGGCTGAGCGCGAACGGCTAACGGTATTTGCGCAGCTTGGGCAGCAGGTCCAATGCATTTGCATAAGCAACGCCGAAAGCCGTGTTGTCGAAGATGCACCAGACCGGAGCCTTGCCGCGGGCGAGTTGATTGAGCCGCGATGCGAGAGTCTTCAGATAGGCATCGCTGTAAGAGGAATAGTACATGCGTGGCGAACCATGCAGGCGGTAGTAGATGATTCCCGGCCACGCGCCCGGTTCGGCGGCTGCGGGAATCAGCGCAGGATCTGCTGCGACGCGCGCAACGCCGGATGCCGTCAGCAATTTTCCGGCACCGGCCGTGAACCACGTCGCATGGCGAGGCTCCAACACTACGTTGCCCGCGTATCTTCTGCGCAGGTACGACAAGAACGATTTTGCAACGCGCGCATTGAATTCGAGGCTCGGCGGAAGCTGCACGAGCAAACACCCCAGTTTGTCACCGAGCCCGGTGACCTCATCGATAAAGGTATCGAGCAGCTTGCGCGCGCCAGCCAGGCGATGCTCGTGTGTAATCGTTTTCGGAACTTTGACGGAAAAGCGAAATGTCGCAGGCACGCTCGCCGCCCATTTGGCGTAAGTCGAGCGCCGATGCGGGCGGTAGAACGACGAATTGATTTCGGCCGCGGCAAACTGCGCGGAGTAGCGCGCGAGGTGGCTTCCTTCCTTCGGAAAACGGTGGCTTTCCGCAGGCGGCAGGTTCCATCCCGCGCATCCCGCGTATACGCAAGGTACGTCGCGAGTCGTGGGCACCGCCACGCTCATCTCGCCATGATCATGATAGGGAGACCGATGAAAGCGCGCGGCGTTCCGGATACCGCGGATTCGGATCGGAGGGTGCATGGCTAAACCGGGCGAGATCCGTGTCGGCTTCGGAGGCTGGACGTACAAGCCGTGGCGCACGACTTTCTATCCGCCCGATCTCACCCAAAAGCGCGAGCTCGAATACGCGAGCCGGCAGGTTACCGCGATCGAGATCAACGGCACTTTTTATCGCTCGCAGACGCCTGCGAGCTTCGCGAAGTGGCGCGATGAAACACCCGATGGATTCGTGTTTTCAGTCAAAGCGTCCCGCTACGCGACTTATCGCAGAGTTCTGGCCGAAGCGGCACCGTCGATCGAGCGTTTCGTGCACAGCGGTTTAGCTGAGCTCGGCGACAAGCTGGGTCCCCTTCTATGGCAGTTCGCTCCCACCAAGCGCTTCGAGCCCGACGACTTCGAGCGCTTCCTCAAGCTGCTGCCGAACGATGTTAGCGGCCGCCGATTGCGACACGTTCTCGATGTGCGCCACGCAAGTTTCATGACGGCAGAATTTCTGGAGCTCGCGCGCCGTTACGGCGCGGCAACGGTATTCACCGATTCGGCCGACTACCCGTCGTTCGCCGATCTGACATCGGATTTCGTCTATGCGCGGCTCATGCGCTGCGCCGCGTCCATCAAAACCGGTTATGCGCCAAAAGCGCTCACCACCTGGGCCGCGCACGCGCGTGCGTGGACGGCTGGCAGCGAACCAGACGGACTTCCACGCGTCGAAAAAGTTCGTGCCGATTCGAAGCCACGCGATGTATTCATATTCTTTATCAGCGGCGCCAAGGAGCGCGCGCCGGCTGCGGCGTGCGAATTGCTGAAGCAACTTGGAAAACAGTCTTCGGGGTGAAAAATCGCGCCGCATGCGCGGTGCTTCGCGGGCGCCTACCCGTTTAAGCCAGCCATGGCATTTCGCTCCGATGGCGCTGCTCGAACGCCTCGATTTCCTTGATGTTCTGCATCACGAGCCCGATATCGTCGAGACCTTTGAGCAAGCGTTCTTTGTGATTCGGCTCGATCTCGAAACGGTACGTTGCGCCGTCGGGCCCTGTCACGGTCTGCGCTTCGAGGTCGACGGTGATTTGCGCGCCGGGCTTAGCATGAAGTTGGCGGCGCAGCTTCTGACAGATTTCGTCGGACAGCATCACCGGCAGCATGCCGTTCTGCAGTTGGTTGCCGTAATGGATGTCGCCGAAGGACGGGGCGATCACCGAGCGGATGCCGTAGTCGAAAAGCACGTACACCGCGGCCTCGCGCGATGAGCCGCAGCCGAAGTTGGCGCCGGCAACGAGTATTTTGGCGTCGCGATAAGGCGGCTTATTCAACACGAAGTCGGGATTCTCCTTGCCGTCGGCGTCGAAGCGGATGTCGTGGAATGCCAGCCGCTCGTAGCCGGGGCCGCGCAGCTTGCGCAAAAAGCGCGCGGGGATGATCTGGTCTGTATCGACGTTGGCAAGATCAATCGGCGCGGCGATGGCGGTCAATTGGGTGAATGGCTGCATCAAACAACTCCTATTAAAGCCTAGCCGCCAAGGACGCGAAGGACGCAAAGGAATTCAAAAAATTAATCGGAACAAAAAGATCGCGATTCCTGAAGTATCCATACTTTTTCGTTTTTACCTTGGCGTCCTTCGCGTCCTTTGCGGCAAAGCTTTAAGTCGTTAACTTGCGCACGTCGGTAATCCTGCCCGTGATCGCCGCCGCTGCGACCATCGCAGGACTCATCAGATGGGTGCGTGCACCTTTGCCCTGCCGGCCCTCGAAATTGCGGTTCGAAGTCGAAGCGCAGCGCTCACCGGCGGGCACGGTATCTCCGCTCATCGAGACGCAGCTCGAACAGCCTGAGCCGCGCCATTCGAAACCCGCATCGCGGAAAATCCGGTCGAGCCCTTCAGCTTCCGCCTGGCGCTTGATCGTCGTCGACCCCGGCGATACCCAGCCGCGGACCACGATTTTCCTGCCCTTTAGCACCGCGGCGGCCGCGCGCAGGTCTTCGATCCTGCCGTTGGTGCACGTGCCGATGAAAGCGTTATCGATCTTGATTTGCTCGAGCGGTGTTCCGGGTGTGAGCGCCATGTAGCGCAGCGCCTGTTCCATGTGCGCGCGCTTGTCGGCGGTGGATCCGGTCGCCGGGTCCGGCACCGCCGCCGTGACTGGCAGCGCTTCTTCGGGACTGGTGCCCCACGTCACCATCGGCGCGAGCGCGGATGCGTCGAGCGTGACCTCACGATCGAAGCGCGCGTCCTCGTCGCTCGGCAGCGCACGCCAGAAAGCGAGCGCCTCGTCCCACTGCGAGCCCTTCGGTGCGAACTCGCGTCCTTCCATGTAGCGGTACGTGGTGTCATCGGGCGCGACCATGCCGCAGCGCGCGCCGGCTTCGATCGACATATTGCACACGGTCATGCGCCCTTCCATGCTGAGCGCGCGTATCGCCGCGCCCGCGTACTCGATCGCGTGACCGGTCGCTCCTGCGGTGCCGATGTCTGCGATGACGGCGAGAATGATGTCTTTGGCCGTGACGCCCGGCGTAATCGCACCGTCGACGGTGATGCGCAGGATTTTGGGTTTCTTCTGCCACAGGCACTGCGTGGCGAGGACTTGTTTCAACTGCGATGCGCCCATGCCGACCGCGAGCGCGCCGAACGCGCCGTGGGTCGACGTATGCGAGTCGGCGCACGTGATGGTGAGCCCCGGCTGCGTGATGCCGCGCTCGGGTCCGACCACGTGCACGATGCCCTGGCGCGGATCGTTGATATCGTAGTACTGCTCGATGCCGTGGGCGGCGGCGTTTTTGGCGAGCAGCTCGATCATGTTGCGCATTTCCGAATCTTTGACCCCGTCGATGCCTTTGTCGCGGTCGAGCGTCGGCACGTAATGGTCGGCGACCGCGAAAGTCTGGCGCGGCTTGCGCACTTTGCGGCCTTCTTTGGCGAGCGCGCCGAACGCATGGAACGAACCTTCGTGCACGAAATTGCGGTCGATGTGCAGCAGCGCCTCGTTCTCGCCGCGCTTCACGATCACGTGGCGGTCCCAGATTTTTTCGAACATCGTGCGGGGTGCGCTCATGCAAAATCCTTAAAAAAATCGAACGCTTCGGCCAAGGAGCTTTTTTTACAGGCCTGCGCGCTGATCGTCGGGAACACCGTAACGTTCCTCGAGCCGCTGAATTTCAGGCAGGCCCGCGATATCGGTGAACTGCTTGAAGGTCGCGACCTTGTCGCGCAGTGCTGCGATCGAGCCCGAACGCTTGAGCTCAGTCAGCATATTCTGCATCGCAGGGATCGCCGCAAGTATGATCCAGTTTGGATAGATCGCGATGCGGAAACCCAGAGTCGCGAGAACGTCTGCGGGCAGGTCGGGTGTCTTGCCGCTCGCCGCCATGTTGTACAACAGCGGCACGCCTTTGAAATGTCCGGCCACGCGCTCGACTTGTTCGCGTCCGACCGGCGCTTCGATGAACAGCACATCGGCGCCCGCTTCGCGATAACGTTCGCCGCGCTCGAGAGCGGCTTCGAGACCTTCGACGGCGATTGCGTCACAGCGAGCGATGACGACGAAATCGGAATCGCGCCGCGCATCGCATGCCGCCTTGATTTTCGCCACCATTTCTGCCGTCGGTATCACGCGTTTGCCCGCGAGATGCCCGCAACGTTTGGGCCACGACTGGTCTTCGATATGCACGCCGGCAACGCCCGCCTTTTCGTAGTCGCGGATGGTGCGGCGCGTGTTGATCGGATTGCCGTAGCCGGTGTCGGCATCGGCCACGACCGGCAGCTCCGACGCATCGACGATACGGCCCGCGTTGTCAATCATCTCGGTCGCGGTCAACAGCCCGACGTCGGCCATGCCGAGCCGGGTCAGGCTCGTGCCGAAGCCCGTCATGTACACCGCATCGAAATCCGCTTGCGCGACGAGCCGCGCGGCAAGCGCGTCGGCAACGCCGGGCGCGACGACGCAGCCGGTCCCGCGCAGCAACTCGCGCAGGCGTGTGGTGGCGCGGTCAGTCATTATTTCTCCGATAAACCGATTGGGACTGTCATTATAGGCCGGCGCGACGTTATATCGATTCCACTTGCCACGCTAGGTTTGGCGCGCGCGGCAACATGAAACGTACCGGCTGCGCATTCGTAACCGGAGCGGCGGGTTCGGGAATGCCGAGGATGCGGCACAACGCGCGGAACACACCTGAATGCGCAACGATCAACGGCGCGCCGGCTGCATCTATTTGGGCGAGCCCGCGCATAACGCGCTCCATGAATTGCTGCGCCGTCTCGGCTCCCGCCGGGGTGACGCCGCGAATGCGCGATGATTGAGGCTGACCTTCGAGCTCACCCCAATTGCGTTCTGCCAGTTCCGGGATGACCGTCACCTGCAGCGCGAGAGTATGCGCGATGCAATCGGCGGTGACGCGCGCGCGGGTAAGCGCACTTGAGTAGATCGCAGTGACGCCGATGGATTGAACGGCTGCCGCTGCTGCCTGCGCCTGGGAAAGGCCGCGTTTGGTCAGCGGCACGTCGAGCGATCCTGCGATAGTATTGTTTAAATTGCTTTCGGATTCGCCGTGGCGGACGAAATAAAAGGGCTGCGTCAGCAGCGAAATGGAACTGGACTCCAGCATCAGAGCTCGACTGACCCGCTGACTACGACGCGCGCCGGCGCGAACGCCGCTTCCCATGCATGGCGGTGTTGCGCCGCGTCGCCGAACGCCGGCAGCACGGTCCGCGCGCCGACTGCGCGCGCCAACCGCGCGTTGTCGGCAAGCCGCGGATGCACGTTCCAGCGCATATAGCTTGCGCGGCCGCGCGTGGTGAGGCGCTCCGCCGGTGTGCCGGGCGGCAGGTAGCCGGTGAACACGATCGCCGGCGTCGTTTCGTGTTCCCATTCCACGACCCGCTTCGCGGCTTCGCCTGCGGTCGCATCGGCAATTCCCGCCAGCATGACCCCTGTTGGTTTCCCGATCGTCGCGGATTCCGCAGCGAGTTGCGCGAGTTGAGCGGCAGTTCCCGGCTTGAGGCACGCGCTGTCGTGCGTCGCGAGGCGGGTCAGCGACTCGCGCAGCGCGTCATCGATATGCGGCGCTGGGCGGCCGCTTCGCATCAGATACAGCGCGATTTCTGGACCGCGTCCCGCGACGGGAATCGGCAGCAGTACTGGGCCCGCATCGAACACCGGATCGAATTTCTTAACGCACGCGTCAAAAGTCGTTTCGTAAATACCGTACGAGGCATCGACGACGATTGTTGATGCGGGCGGCGGCGCATCGCTCGCGTACAGGATCGATTCTTCGCTGTTGTCCCCCATGTATAGCAGGCCGCCATCGACCGCTAGATGCAGCCATACGCCGCCCGGCGCGTGGCCGCTGCGACCGGTCGTCACTTGCAGTCCGACGATTTCGGTCGAGCCTTGCAGCGGAAGCGGATTCGTTTCCGCCGGCAGCAGCCGGCGCACGATATCGGTCGCGTAAATGGAAGGATTCCCGATTTTGCCCAGCAGCGCAAAACCGCCCGCGTGGTCGCGATGGCTGTGCGACAACAGCACCGCGTCGATCTTACCGACTGCGTCGACGTTGGGCAGCAAGCCAGGCTGCGGCCCATAGCCGAGATCGAGCAGCAGGCGGGCGTCACGCGCCTCGACCAAAAAGCACGCAGGTCCCTTGCCGCCGAGGCCGGAGATTGCGGTCAGTCTGGCCACAACGATTCTTTTACTCGGGCTTCGCGCCCGAAGCTTTGACGACTTTGGCCCATTTTTCGACTTCGGACTTAAGGTACACGCCGAATTCCTGTGGCGATGTGTGCGCGGCTTCGAGGCCTTGCGAAGCGAACTGATCATTGACGGCGCCAGAGCCGAGAACTCTGGCCATCTCTTGGTTGAGTCGGTCGACAATCGATCGCGGTGTCCTGGCAGGCACCAGCAATCCGTACCAGGTGCTGAATTCGTAGCCTCGAACCCCAGCTTCATCCATGGAAGGAATTTCCGGAAAAAACGCCGAGCGTTTTGCCGTGGTGACCGCGAGCGCGCGCAACTTGCCCGCTCTCACTTGCGGCAGCGCCGAGGCCAGCGTCGAAATAATGAGCTGTATCTGCCCTCCCATCAGATCGGTGAGCGCGGGCCCGAGTCCTTTATACGGCACGTGCACCATGTCGACTTTGGCCATCAGCTTCAATAGTTCGGTCGCGAGGTGCGAAGCAGTCCCGACGCCGCCCGAGCCGTAGTTGATCTGGCCTGGCTTCGCTTGCGCGAGCGCGAGCAACTCGCGCACCGATCGGGCGGGCACCGACGGATTCACGACCACGATATTGGGCTGGCGGCCGACCAGGGTTACGGGCGCCAGATCTTTCAGCGTGTCGTACGGCAGTTTCGGGAACAGCGTCGCGTTGACCGCGAGGCTGATGTTGTTGACGAGCATCGTGTGGCCGTCGGCGGGCGCTTTCGCAGCCATCTCGGTGCCGACGGTGCCCCCGGCGCCGCCGCGATTGTCGACGACCACCGATAATCCGAATCCTTCGGCAAGCTTCTGCGCGACGATGCGGCCGACGATATCGTTGCCCCCGCCGGGAGGAAAAGGCACGATGAATCTTATCGGCTTCGATGGATAGTTCTGTGACTGTGCTGCGCCGGATGCGAGCATGGCGCACATCGCGGTGATGAGCGCGGCGATTGGCATGCGCTGAACGTGCTCAGCCCGCCGCGCGTGCGCGCTGACGCGACGTGAAATCGAAATCGACGTTCTTGAGTTTTTCGAGCGACCACAACGCATCGAGAAGTTGGCGCGCAGTCGCATCGCCGATCACGGGCGTCGCGAGCTCGAGATATTTGTCGTTCACTTCGGCATCGGTGAGAGGCATTTCGGGATCGCCTTTGCGCGTGGGCTGGAAGTGCTTGAACATGCGCCCGTCATTCAGTTCGATTTCAACGTGCGCCGCGCGCTGATTCGGATAGCCTTTCGAAAGCTCGGGATCGGTGATGACTTCGACTTTTGCGAGCACGGCGCGAACGTCCGGATCCTGCAGCCGTTCGGGAGAGAAAGCAACGAGCCGTACACTGCCGTGAACCAGCGCGTGCGCCGTCACATATTGCAGGCTGAATTTCGCCTGATAGTCGCCCGCAGGCGCGGGATTGTTGACGATGTCGGTGCCCGCTTTGTAGGTCGCGATGCGCACGCGTTTGATTTCGCGCCAGCTGAAGCCGTGGGCTTTCTGCAAATGCAGCACGCCATCGATCGGCGCAAACGTATGGCCGCAGCAGCCGTGGTTCTTGAACGTTATCTGCACAATGTTGTAATGCGTTCCCAGTCCGCGCGTGGCTTTCGCCCAGTCCGCGCCGTCGCTCATCGCCGCACCGAAACCGACTTCGCCCTCGAGAATGTCCAATACTCCGGTCACGCCTTTCGCCGCAGCCATTGCCGCGAGCGCGCCGACTTCGGCGGCATGACCCGTATGCATGGGCTTGCTCATCGCTTGCGAGCGGAATGCCTGTTGCAGTCCCGCCGCGAGTGTGCCGACGGTCCCCAGCGCGTGCGCAAACTGCACGCGGTTGCACCCCAGAATACTCGCGGCTGCCGCAGCCGCGCCGAACGAGCCGACGGTGCCGGTGATGTGCCAGAAATTGTAATGCGACGGCATCACCGCTTCGCCGATGCGAGTCGAGATCTCGTAGCCGGTAATCACGCCGCGCAGGAACGTTTCGCCGGTCACGCCGTGCGTCTGCGCCGCGGCAAGCGCGGCGGAGATGATCGGGCTGCCGGGGTGATAGCCGGCGTCGCGATAGATGTCATCGAATTCGACCGAATGCGACGCCGCACCGTTGATCAGCGCCGCGGCACGCAGCGTCGCGCGGCGTCCGGACGCGAGCCTCGCATTGCCGTGGTCGAGATCCTCGGCGCACGCCTGTTCGAGCAGCGTCGCCGGTGCCACCAGACCGCCCGGCAGGAAGGACGCGTACCAGTCGATCACTGCGCGCTTGGCGTGATGCATGACCTCGGCGGACAATTTCGAGGTTCGTTCCTTGATTGCGTATTCGGCAAATTGTTCGACCAGCATCATGATGTACTCCTTCGATTCGCGGGCTCAATCCGGAAAAGCATCTATTTCACCATAGATGACGAAATGTACGAAAATAATCGAAGCCTCGGGGTTTGCGCCTCACTCCTCTCGCTTCACGCCTCACGCTTTATTTGTCCCGGAACACGATCAGCCCGTCTACGGCAGCGACGCCCTCGCCTTCGCGCTTGACGATCAGCGGGTTGATTTCAGCTTCAGTAATGGGGCGTTCTGCGAGCGCCGCGAGCTGCGACATCGCAGCCACGGCGCGCGCGAGCGCTTCGCAGTCGCCGCGCGGGAGTCCGCGGTAGCCGCGGATCACGGCAAGACCGCGCACTGCATCGACCATCGCGCGCGCGTCTGCGATGCTGACGGGGGCAGGGCGGATCGCAATATCTTTGTAAATTTCGGCGAGAACGCCGCCGATGCCGAGGACGACTACAGGCCCGACCTGCGGGTCGCGGCGGAAACCGACGATCACTTCGGCGAGACCGCGCTCCATGCGTTGTACCAGTATGCCCTTGATTTTCGCTTGCGGGTGGCGGGTCTTGACGCGCTCGAGTATCTGGCGCGCCGCCGCCGCGAGCTCCTGCGCGTTTGCGATATTGAGCACCACGCCGCCCGCATCGGTTTTGTGCAGAATATCGGCCGACAGGATTTTCGCGACCGCGGGAAAGCCGATAGCGGTTTGCTGCTCCGGGTTCGTAATGACATCAGTCTGCGCCTGCGCGACGCCGAGCGCGGCGAATACGCGGCCCGCGTCGTATTCGTTGATTTGCGTGCCGGGCATCGTCTTGAGGAGCTCTGCCGCCGCTTTGAGCTTGCCGGCGTCAGCACCGGGAATCACGGCAGGCGCAGTCCAGTCGCGCCACGCGCGTATCGCATCTGCGCATGATTCCGGCGTGCGGAACCCCGCGATGCCCGCTGCGGCAAGCAGCATGAGCGACGCGTCCGCGTGCGGCGCGAGAAAAACCGCGAGCGGTTTGCCGTGACGGTCGGCTTCGATCAAAGGCTCGACCGCGACTTGCGGCTGAAACTGTGCCGAGCTGCCGGAAACCGCAAGCACCAGGTCGCAGTGGTCGGATGCGAGCAGCTCGTTCACGACCGCGCTGTAGATTTCCCGCTTCGCGCCGGCGAGCGTGAGATCGGTGAGACGCGCGGTTGAGATTTTGATATTTTTCTGCGCGAGATTGGCGATCACGTGCTCGCTCGGTGGAACCACGTCGATGCCATAGGTTCCGAGCCGGTCGGCCACGGTCGCGGCGCCCCCGCCGGTGGTTGTCATCACCGCAACGCGGTGGCGGCGCGCGGGCTTCTGGCCCACGAGGAGCGCCGGCAACTCGAACAGATTTTCGAGCGTGTCGACGCGCAGCATCGCGTGAGCGCGGAAAAAAGCGTCCGCGACCTCGTCCGCGCCCGCCATCGCGCCGGTGTGCGATGCGGCGAGGTCCTGTCCGACTTGCGAGCGCCCGAGCTTGTAGACGATCACCGGCTTGCCGGCGGCAAACGCGCGGCGCGCCGCGTGCGCGAGGTGATCCGCGTCGCGGATGGTTTCCATGAAGAGCAGAATCGTGCCGGTATGCGGATCGTCGACGAGGCAGTCGGTGATCTCGCCGACACCGAGGTCGCATTCATTGCCGACTGAAACGAGCTTCGAGAAACCGGCGCCGCGCCCGAGACCGCGCGACAGCAGCCCGCCCATCATGCTTCCCGATTGCGACACGATCGCGAGCGGGCCGGGCGTGATGTCGAGGTGTTCGAGCACCGCATTCACCGACAAGGCGCACGACGGCGCGCTGCTGAACAATCCGATGCAGTTGGGGCCGATCAGCCGCGTCCCGCCGCTGCGCGCGATGGCGAGCAGCCGCTCCTGTTTACGGCGCCCTGCGGGGCCGACTTCGGCGAAACCGTCGCTGTAAATCGTCGCGAGCGGCACCTTCCTCGCGGCGCACTGCTCGACTGCGGCAGCAACCGCGTCGGTCGGCACCATGATG
>DASYSI010000067.1:0-5990 GCA_036003485.1 Burkholderiales bacterium
CTCGCCATTCCTGGGATCTCCTGTTGTTACGGATTGCCGTGCCGCGGCGATAGCACCGCAGCATTGCAGCAATATCGCGCTCGCAATCAGCCCGCGGCAAACGCGGCGCAATTCTGAATTCATGATTGATGCACGCGCGGCGCGCTGTGCTGCAGCCCGCCGCGCCGTATGGCTGATTTACGATACGAACGCAGACGGTACGGGGTTCTCGCCCAATGCCTGGCGCAGGATCGCCCAGTGCATGGCTTCATCACCGAGAATGCTGGCTGCAGCCTTGGCAAGGTCACGATTGTGAAACGCGGGCACTGCACCCAGATAGGCGCTGACCGCTCCCTGCTCGAGTCCCGCCGCAAAGCGCAGCACGTCGGCCTGGCTCTTGAGCTTGTCAGTCGGAAATGTATATTTCTCCATCGCTGCAACCGGTTTGCCGCCGAGCTTGGTAATTGTTTTGGCAAGAATGTCAGCGTGCTCCTTGTGGTGGCCCTGAAATTGTACGGCGAGGTTCAGGACGGGTTTTTCAAGCAGCTTGCTTTCGGCTCCCACCTGATAGGCCGCGACTGCCTGATGCTCCGCACCGAGCGCCGTATTCAGTATGCGCACATCGTCACCGACGGAAGCAGAGCCCGGCTTCGCGTCCGCGGCGAGGACCTCGCGTCCGGCGAGTAGAGCTACTGCCGTCGCCGACAATAGAATTCCCGATTTGCCGATGAACGCCCGGCGTCCGGCAGCAAATAATGGATCATTCATAAGTTTGACTAATTGCATGACCGTTCCTTTCAGATTGTTGATAAATAATGCGCCTTGATGCCCGGGATGACAGTGATGACTCCCCGGTTAGAGGTGTGGCATTTCGCGATCGGCACGTAGGCGCCTGATGCGTTCAAGGACGGTGCTGACGATGCGGTCGCAGCGCTCGCCCGCAAAAGCAAACGCATCTTCGAAAACCATATCGATTTCCTTCGCGAGCGATTCGCGCAATAGACTCTTCGCGCGGAAAAAACGCGTGCGCACCGTCGCTTCAGTGATACCGATGCATGACGCGGTTTCTTCGACCGACATCTCCTCCAGCGCGCGCAGTATGAATACAGTGCGAAATGCTGATGGCAGTTGATCGATTTTGTGCTCGAGCAGCTTGCGCGTTTGCGCGCGCATAGCGGCCGTCTCCGGTCCAACCGGACCAGATTTGCCCTCATTTGCAATATCGACATGCATCTCAAGATCCACCACATTCTCCAGTGAAACTGTGCCCGTCTCCTGTTTTCGGTTACGTAGCTTTTGTAGTGCCTCGTTGATGACGATGCGCGTAAGCCACGTTGTGAGCTTCGATTCGCCATGGAATCGGTCCATTGCCCGATACGCCTTAAGATAAGCTTCCTGCACCGCGTCTTCTGCATCGGCGTCGTCGAGCAAAATGCTGCGCGCCGTCCGGTAAAGCACGCGGTTGTTTCGCCGCATAATGATCTCGAACGCCTTATCATCGCCGTGTGCAGCTCGCTGTGCGAGCTCGGGATCCGACACCTCTGACGTCGGCGCTGCTTCATATGCCGGATTCATGGCTATTTCCTGTTCTTCAGAAGGCATTGTGTGGCATTGGATGCAGAATAGGCGCGTCACGTTCCCGCCAATGAACGATGGGCAATCAAGTCTCGTGATGTCCCGCGGCCGGAGACTTTAAGATAAAGGACAGGCAATGATGGTTATGCCCCCATCGCTGAAATGGGATTTATCGTTGCGCCGCATCCGCGTCCCGGCGAAACGATCAAAGGGCTGATCGCGCCGATCAGACCTGGATCGGAAAATTAGATCCCTGCGATTCGATGCCGCCGCAGAAAATCCAGAGCAATACGCGCGCATCCATCGGGCGCGCTGGCGGCGACGTGGTATCCGTCGACCGGAAGAGCAACTACTTCCGCGCGCGCTAAACCCTCGCGGTAGACTTCCACGTCGGACCTGCTGTACGCGCGCTGTGGCGCAGTCGTGGTGAGCACCAGCGCCGGACAGTGCACGCGGCTCAGGTCGGAGGCGACATTGATCGTGCTGACCCAGCGCAGATAGACGTGCGCGGTCGAGAGGGCGGTTTGTCCCATCATTTCCACCCACCAGTCGACGCCTTCCGGCGGCATTCTGCTGCCCAGTCGCGTTCCCATAGTCATGCGTGCCCAGCTGCGCATGCCGTGCTGTTCCATGTGCGCGATCCAATCGCTTGGCTGCGGCGGCGCAAGCGGTGTCGAGGCGAGCGTAATGGTCCTGACCAGCTCGGGCCGCAGGGCAGCGAGCTCGATTGCGACGAGTCCGCCGCTCTTGGCGCCGATCACGTGCACCGGCTCGACTGTCAGCTGGTCGATGATTTGCGCCGCGTTGTCAACCAGCAGCTCGGTTGTAAAGGAGGAATCGCCGGCCACCGGGCTCGAGCGGCCGAATCCGAGCTGGTCGAAGCGGATCACGCGATAGTGCCTGCTCAGATGCGCAACCCACGCGCGCCAGGCTTCCGTGCACTCGGCGAACCCATGAATCATGACGATCGTTTCCGGATGCGTCCACGGATCGGTCCAGTTGTCGATCTCATAGTAGAGTTGGAAATCTGACGAAAGCTCGAGATAAGGCATGCGGACCGCTCCACGCAATCAATGTAATCGCACGATTGTATATTGCTTCTTCCGACTCGACGCAGTTACCATCCAGACATGAACACGAAATCCGTCGCCTCTTCGCTGCTCGCTGCGATGAGTCTCGGCATGACGGGTTACCGCACGTTCGCTGCGGATTTCTATCCGAGTCGTCCGATCCGGCTCGTGGTGCCATCCGGAGCCGGTGGGAACACCGACTTTCTGGCGCGCATGCTGGCTGAGAAATTAAGAAGTCCGCTCGGCCAGCCGGTCATCGTCGATAACCGTTCAGCCGCGAGTGGGATCGTCGGCACCGAACTCGTCGCCAAGGCAGCGCCCGACGGCTATACGCTGCTCATGGTATTTCCTTCGCATCCCGTCAATCCAAGCCTGTATTCCGATCTGCCGTACGATACGATCAAGGACTTCGCGCCGATCACGATGGTGAGCACGGTCACGCAGGTGCTGCTCGTCAATTCCAAGTCGCCGGCGAAGTCGGTCAAAGAGCTGATCGCGCTCGCAGCGCAGCGGCCGGGACAGCTCAACTACGGCGCGGTGGGGCGCGGCAGCCTCGGTGATCTGAGCGCGCGACTGTTCGGTTCAATCGCAGGAATCGAGCTCGTACCCGTTTTCTACAAAAGCGCGCCGCAGATCATGACGGCGCTGATCCAGGGCGAGCTGCAGATTTACTTCAGCCCTCCGGTTGTTGCGGTGCCTCAGATAAAGTCGGAGCGGGTGCGCGCGCTCGGGGTCAGCACGAAAGCGCGACTGGCGATCATTCCGGATGTGCCGACCATCGCGGAGTCGGGTCTGCCGGGTTTCGAAGTCGTCGGATGGAACGGCATCCTCGCGCCAGCAAAAACCCCACGGTCTGTGATCGATCGGCTGCACAAGGAAATCGTCGCGGTGCTCAGGTCAGCGGACGTCGAAGCGCAGATCGCCGCGCAGGGTATCGAGCCCCTAGCCAATACGCCGGAAGAGTTTGGCCGGATTATCCGGGCCGACGTCGAAAAATGGGCCAGAGTGCTGAAAGGCGCGCGGATCAAAGTCAACTAAACTCACGGTCTGTTCTACAGTTTCCTTTTGTCACAATCCAAGACGATGTCCGTCAGATTCATTATTGCCCTTGCGTTGTTCAATATGATGAGCGTGCGCGCTGCGCGCGTGCTGCTCACGCTCTACGCGATCAAGCTCGGCGCGCAGCCTATCGAAGTCGGCATGCTCGCTGCGGCCTTCAGCGTGATTCCGATTCTGTTCTCGTGGCAGAGCGGCCGGTTCGCCGACCGCTTCGGAGCGCGCTGGCTGCTGCTGGTTGGCATTGCGGGCAGTGCGGGCGGGCTGCTGCTGCCTTATTTCATGCCGAGTCTGGCGACTATCTATATCGCGGGTGCCTTGAGTGGACTGTCGATGACGCTGTGCAATGTATCGCTGCAGAATCTGGTCGGGCTTTTATCGACCCCGCAAAAGCGCGCGAAAAATTTCAGCAACTACACGCTCGCGGGAGCGCTCAGCAGTTTCGTCGGACCGCTGATCGCCGGGTTTTCGATCGATCACGCCGGCTACGCGAATGCCTGCTTGTACGCTCTGGCGCTGGCTTTGGTACCGATTACGATGCTGGGGCTGCGCGGCGGCGCACTGCCACGCGGCAGCGGCGTGGCCGCGCCGACTGTGAGCCTGCGCCATACGCTGGCAGCGCCGGGAGTGTGGCGGGTGCTGGCCTTGAGCAGCGTAGCGCAGACCGGCGCTGACTTGTTCCAGTTCTATATGCCAGTCTATGCGCGTGCGGCAGGGCTCTCGGCGTCGGCGATCGGCATCGTGCTGGCTGCGTACGCGGCGGCTGCGTTCGTCGCGCGTTTCTGGCTGCCGCGCTTGATTGCAAGTTCGGGCGAGGACAAAGTGCTCGCATTTGCGTTCGGTCTGGGCGCACTCGCGTTCGCGCTGGTGCCGTTCTGTGTGAGCGCGGCCATGCTCGCGCTGATCTCGTTCGTGTTCGGCCTCGGCATCGGCTGTACCGCCCCGATTACGATGATGCTCATGTTCACGGGGTCGGCGCACGGCCGCTCAGGCGAAGCAATGGGCTTGCGGCTCACTGCCGACAACATCATGCGCCTGGTAGGCCCGATGCTGTTCGGATTGATCGCTACCGCGATCGGCATGCCGGCCGTATTCTGGATCAACGCGTTGATGCTCGGATGCGGCGGATTGTTTACACGGCGCAGCGCCGCGAGTCGTGGCAAAACGTAGAGTCCTACATAAGATTCCGGCGCCACCGCCGAATTGCGCGAGCGACGCAAACAAATCTGTTTTTTCAAATCGGCGTAATATTCGCGGCGGAAAATCGGTAATCGGTCATCAATGCAACACGGGTCGCGAATCCAAAAACCACGGAGAGAGGGAAATATGAGTAAAAGATGGATCCTGGTACTGGCGCTTGCAGTCGCTGCGCTCACGGGCTGTGCAACGAAGGGCACGGGACAGTCGGGACTCGAGCGCATCGAGCATATCGTCGTCATCTACGCCGAGAATCGCAGTTTCGATCATTTGTACGGCAGTTTTCCGGGCGCCGAGGGAATCGCGCAGGCGAGCGCCGAGCAAAAAACGCAGCTCGACCTGGACGGCAAACCGCTGCCGCATCTGCCTGCGTCGTACTCGGCCGGCAAGCCCGTCGCGAAGTTCCCGACGAAGGGGCTGCCGAACGGCCCTTTTCGCATCGATGCCCCGCCGATTAACGGCCGCTTCGACGAAGTGCTGCTAAGTCCCTGGCATCTGTATTACCAGAACCGCGAGCAGATCGCGGGCGGTAAGAATAACAAGTTCGTTGCGCTTGCCGACGTCGGCGCCTGGGTGATGGGTTACTTTGATGGCTCCAGGATGAAGATGTGGAAGTGGGCGCAGGAGTACACGCTTGCTGATCACTTTTTTATGGGTGCCTTCGGCGGCTCCTTTCTCAACCATCAATGGCTGATCTGCGCGTGCACACCCATCGACCCGAACGCACCCGCTTCGGTTCGTCCGACGCTCGACGCGCAAGGGAATCTCGCGAAGAAGCCGGACTCGCCGAAGTCCGTGCTCGACGGCCCGGTGCAGTTGTTAGACGGGCGGGTGACGCCGGACGGTTACGTCGTCAACACCTCGCAGCCGCCGTACCAGCCGAGCGGGGTCGCGCCCGCGCCGGGCAATCTCGATTTCGCGAATCCGGCGAATTATCCCGTTCCGCCGCAAACCGCGAAGACGATCGGCGATACGCTTTCCGCGAAAGCGGTAAGCTGGGTGTGGTATGCCGGCGGATGGAATGCTGCACTCGCCGATGGCCGGAGGGAAGCGAAGGAGAAACGCACCGTAATTTACGCGCGTGGCGAAGACAGCCCGATCTTTCAGCCGCAC
>DASYSI010000068.1:0-9039 GCA_036003485.1 Burkholderiales bacterium
GTACCCATCAGGCAGCCAAGAAATGTGTACCACAGGTTGATCGGCATCAACGCGACGTCGAAGCCGTGCAGGATGTGGCCGATGGTATCCATAGCGTTTTTTCCTAGAATCCCAAAATGCCGGTGGGCAGCACGACACCCAGCACTTTGACGAACAGCAAATAACTGCCTATCGCGAACAGAACCGCAGTCAACGTATTGGCAATCCACTTGCCGCGGTGGAATACCGCCATCATCGCGAGCAAATATATCGCGGTGGAAACAAGGTAACCGGCGCTTTCGAACGTCCAGAAATAGAGCGCGGTCCAGAGCGTCACGCCGCCGATCAGCAGCAGATGGTGCCGGTCCTCGCGCCACCAGTGCACACGCTTCGCCTCGTCGGCGCCCGCCGTGAGCGTCTCGACGAACAGCATGACGATCGCGATGAGCAGCACAGTCCCAAGCAATATCGGGAACGCCTTGGGTCCGAGCGGGTCGCCGATTTCCAGCGACGGTATCTGCGCGGTGGCGTAGAAATAAATCGCCGCCAGCGCGAGTCCAATGAGACAGATGATGCGATCGATCATCAACGCGGAATTCCTCCCTGGTTACCCGGCCTTGCTCCGGCGCGGGATGCTTGCCGTCATGTTAAGCGCGAATCTTACCGAATATGCAGCGCATTGTCGCTGGCCCTGCATTGTCTCTGACCCTGCATTGTCGCTGACCCCGTACGCAGCATCGTTACATCTGGTGGTTATATTCTGCCGGATTGATGCGCGCCTCGAGCAGCGTGAAACGCTTGCTATTGAGCGCGAAGCGCGCCGCCTTTTTGAGCTCGGCCACGTCATTGACGACAAAAGCATTGCCGCCATAGGCCTCGGCAAGCATCACATAATCCGGACTGCTGGTCGAGACCCCGGTCGCGGGCAGTTTCATGCGCTGCTGTTTGAGCTTGATCAATGACAACGTGTCGTCGCGGAACACTACCAGCGTCAATGCAAGTTTGTGATGCGCGAGCAGTGCCATCTCGCCGATCACCATGTCGAGCCCGGCTTCGCCCATCATCGCCAGCACCGGCCGCCTGGGAAACAGAAGCTTGGCTGCAATCGCCGAGGGCAATGCATATCCCATCGAGCCCAGACCGTTCGATTGCAGCAGGCGGCGCGGCTCATACGATTTCCATACATGATTGACCAGGATGCGATGCGAGCCGGTGTCGATGGTGGCGATGGTATCGCGCGGAAAAATCTCGCGCAGCGCGCTCGCCACCTGATACGGTCCGATCCCCTTGCCCGGGCTGCACGCGATTGCATGCTGCACGGTCTTGCGATAGCGCTCGAGATCGGCGTCGGGCCAGCGCGAGGGCGTGCGCTTGGGTGCCGCCGCCACCAGCACACGCAGACACCCCGCTATGCTGCCGGCGAATTCGACCATACTGCGGTAAACATGGTGCGTATTCGGCAGCAGGTCGATGTTGACCGTTGCTTTCTTCTCATCCCACGGTGCAATCCAGTCACTGCGCAGCTCGACCGGATCGAAACCAATGGTCAATATCAGATCCGCTTCGCGCACGTGCGCCATGTGTATCTTGTCGACCACCGGGCTCAAGCCGGTGGCTCCGACGCACAGCGCATGATCTTCCGCTACCACGCCCTTCGCTTTGTACGTCGCAATAAAAGGGATGCGCCACGCTTCGATGAAGCTTCTCAACTCACGCTCAGCCGCGTCGAGTTGCACGCCGACCCCGACCAATGCCAGCGGCCGCTTCGCTTTTCTGAGCCAGTTCTCGATCCCCGCCAGATCCTCGCGCCGCGGCAGCGTGCGCACCGCGGCGGGCGCGAAACGCCGCGCGTCGGCCTGTTCTGTGCCGGCGATATCCATCGGCAGGTTGAAATGCACCGGCCCCGGCGTCGGCGCCTGGGCGATGGCGAGACCTTTGCGGACCTGGTCGAACGCGTTTTTCGCCGCGATCGTGGTAGACCATTTGACAATTCCACGCAGCAGCGATTTCTGATCGATGAGCTGATGGGTGTAGATCGATTTCAACGACGTCGAGACATCGCCCGTGATAACGATCAGCGCCGAGCGGTCAAGCATCGCCTGCGCGACTGCGGTCGTGGTGTTGGTGATGCCCGGTCCGAGGGTTGCGATAAGCACGCCGGGCTTGCCGGCCAATTGATAAGTCGCCTCGGCCATGAATCCTGCGCCCATCTCCTGCTTGGTCAGTACGAACTTGATGCCGACCTTGCGCAACGCGTCGAGAACCTCGAGCACTTCGCCGCCCGGAATGCCGAATGCATACCTGATTCCTTCCTCGTACAGCGCTTGTGCAATGATGTCGGCAGTTCTAGGCACTCTCGTGGCTCCCCGGCGCGTGATGGCGGCGCTCCCGTGCCGCTCTGAGTATGACGTGCTGCACACGTGATGGTGAATGTCGATCATAGCATGAGCTTTTTTTGCGTCCCCGCGATCTCGCGGGTACGTTAATAGCAGCGGCCGGGCTCTGCGTCGCACTCGCGCGCGCGTTCAATTCCGCATCCGAACCTTTACAGGAAATGCGCCGAGCGGTTAAACTCTAATGCTATTTTCGGTCCGCTTTCCAGAGGAGTTCGTGCATGAGTCACAACCTATTTAATTCGCTGCAGGAATTCAGGTTTTCCGGCAAAACCGGTAAATACCATTCACTGCCGGCGCTCGAAAAAGCGGGGCTCGGCAAAGTATCGCGCCTGCCGGTAGGGCTGCGTGTGGTGCTCGAATCGGCGTTGCGTAACTACGATGGCAAAAAAATCACCGAAGCGCATCTGAAGAATCTCGCCGGCTGGAAACCCTGCGGATCGCGCACCGAAGAAGTGCCCATCGTCGTCGCGCGAGTACTGTTGCAGGACATGACCGGTGTTCCGCTGGTCGTGGATTTCGCAGCCATGCGCGAAGCCGCAAAAGCGCAAGGCAAGAATCCCGAGATCATCGAGCCCCTGTGCCCCGCGCACCTCATTATGGATCACTCGGTGCAGATCGATCATTACGGCAGCCCCGACGCGCTCAGGCGCAACATGGAGATCGAGTTCAAGCGCAACCGCGAGCGCTACCAGTTCCTGAAATGGAGCGCGCAGGCGTTCGAGACTTTTCAGATTATCCCGCCCGGCAATGGCATCTGCCATCAGATCAACCTCGAATATGTCTCGCAGGTCGTATGGCACAAGAACGGCATGTACTATCCCGACAGCCTCGTCGGCATCGATTCGCATACCACCATGGTCAACGGCCTGGGTGTGCTGGGCTGGGGCGTGGGCGGCATTGAAGCCGAAGCCGCGATGCTGGGCCAGCCGATGTACTTTCTTGAACCCGACGTGGTCGGCGTGCACTTGACGGGCAAGCTGGGCGACGGCGTTACGGCAACCGATTGCGTATTGAAGATCGTCGAGATGCTGCGGCAGAAAAAAGTTGTCGGCAAATTCGTCGAGTTTTTCGGCGAAGGCGCGGCGTCGCTGACGATTCCGGATCGCGCGACCATCGGCAATATGTCGCCCGAGTACGGCGCGACGTGCGGCTTCTTCCCGGTCGATGACGTGTCGTGCGAATTCCTGCGCATGACGGGGCGCGGCGACATCGTGCCGGCGGTCAAGGCGTATTACGAAGCCCAGGGCATGTATGGCATGCCCAAAAAGGGCGATATCGACTACAGCGAGATCGTCGAGCTCGATCTGTCCACGGTCCAGCCCTCGGTGTCGGGTCCGCGCCGTCCGCATGATCGCCTCGACCTGCCGGCGCTGAAAGGCAAGTTCCGGGAATTGATGAGCAAAGCGTTCATCGACGGCGGATACGGCAAAGCCGACGAGATGAACAAGCGGTTCGCTACCAGCAAAGCCGGGATCGACGTCGGTCAGGGCGATGTTCTGATCTCCGCGATCACATCGTGCACCAACACCTCCAACCCCGGCGTCTTGCTCGGCGCCGGTCTGCTCGCCAAAAAAGCGGTCGAGAAAGGCCTCAAACCTCACCCGCGCGTAAAAACTTCGCTCGGGCCAGGCTCGCTCGCCGTAACCGAGTATCTGAAGAATGCGGGACTCTTGACTTATCTCGAACAGCTTGGATATTACGTTTCCGGCTACGGCTGTACCACCTGCATCGGAAATTCGGGGCCGCTCGATGCGCATATTGACGAAGCGGTAAGCAAAAACGACATCGTGGCCGCGGCCGTATTGTCGGGCAACCGCAACTTCGAGGCGCGTATCCACCAGAACATTAAAGCCAACTTTCTGATGAGCCCGCCGCTCGTCGTCGCGTTCGGGCTCGCCGGCACGGTCGAAATCGACATGACCAAAGATCCGCTCGGCACGGGCAAGGACGGCAAACCGGTATATCTCAAAGACATATGGCCATCAACCGCGGAAATCGGGGAAGTCATGAAGTTTGCGACCGATCCCGCGATGTACAAGAAGCTCTTTTCAGCATTCGGCGAAGGCAATCCGATGTGGGACGAGATTCCCACTTCGGTCGGCGCCACCTACCAGTGGGACGCAAAATCAACATACGTGCGGCACCCGCCGTATTTCGACGGCTTCAAAATGCAGCCCGGCAAGGTGTCGGACTTCAAAGGTGCACGCGTGCTCGGCATTTTCGGCGACTCGATCACGACCGACCATATCAGCCCCGCGGGAGGCATCCGCGCCACGTCGCCGGCCGGCAAATATCTGCAGGATCACGGCGTCGCCGTTGCCGACTTCAATACTTACGGCGCGCGCCGCGGCAATCATGAAGTCATGATGCGCGGTACGTTCGCCAATGTGCGCATCAAGAATCTGATGGTGCCCGGCACAGAAGGTGGCGTGACCATTCATCAACCAAGCGGCGAGCAGACCTCGATCTATGAAGCTGCCATTCGCTACATGAAGGATGGCGTGCCTTCGGTGGTATTCGGCGGAGACGAGTACGGTCAGGGATCGTCGCGCGACTGGGCAGCCAAAGGCCCGCAGCTGCTGGGCGTCAAGGCGGTCATCGTGCGCAACTTCGAGCGGATCCACCGTGCCAACCTCGTTTTCATGGGCGTGCTGCCGCTGCAGTTCAAGAACGGCGCGAGCGCGCAATCGCTCAAGCTCGACGGCTCCGAGACGATCGACATCACCGGAATCGAAAAGGGCATCACTCCGATGCAGGACGTCACGATGACCATCCATCGCAAAGACGGCAAAATCGATCAGGTGCCGCTCGCGCTGCGCATCGACACTCCGATTGAAGTCGACTACTACGCGCACGGCGGCATTCTGCCTTATGTCTTACGCGAATTGCTCGCGTAAGACATGGCGAGTTTTTATTAACGAGCGCAGTCAAGCTGCGCAGGTCTTACGCGAGCTGCTCGCCGCGTAAAACAATGGCAGCTTTTTATTAACGAGCGCAGTCAAGCTGCGCGGATACGCGAGCCGCCCGCCGCCTAAGACGATGGCAGCGTCTTATTGACGGCCGCAGTCAAGCTGCGCAGGTCCTACGCTAGCTGCTGCCGCGTCTCTTTTTTTGAACTGTCGCGCGCATGGGATGTCGGAACAGGACGGCGCTGACAATCTACCCTTTGGCACAGTGAGCATAGACATGACGGATAAGGTGATCAAAGACAAGGCGGAATGGAAAAAAGCACTGACCGCGGAGCAATTTCACGTCACTCGTGAAAAAGGCACCGAGCACCCATTCACCGGTGCTTATGTCGATAATCACGACAAAGGGCTCTATCGCTGCGTGTGCTGTGGCGCGGAGCTGTTTCGATCCGACCACAAGTTCGACTCGGGGTCGGGCTGGCCCAGTTTCTGGAAACCGGCCGTTGACGAACACGTCAAAGCCGAGGCGGACAACAGTCTTTTCATGCGTCGTACGGAAGTGGTCTGCAACCGCTGCGATGCGCATCTCGGGCACGTATTCGAAGATGGTCCGCAGCCAACGGGATTGCGCTACTGCATCAATTCCGCGTCATTGAAATTCGAAAAAGAATGATTCGCTTAATGGCCGGCTGATGCCCGCTAGGCTAGAGTTGGACTTTACAACATCGTTGCACGATAATTAACCACATATGAAGTTTTTATTCGACCTGTTTCCGGTCATCCTGTTTTTCGTTGCATTCAAGTTCTTCGGAATTTATATTGCGACCGCCGTTGCGATTGTCGCCACTGTTGCGCAAATCGCCTGGGTCTGCTATCGGCATCGCAAGATCGACAATATCCAGTGGGTGACGCTCGGCGTGATTGTGGTTTTCGGCGGCGCGACACTGCTGCTGCACGATGAAACATTCATCAAGTGGAAACCGACCGTCCTTTACTGGCTGTTCGGCGCGGCGCTGCTGGTCGCCGAGTTCGGCTTTCGCAAAAACCTGATCAAGGCGATGATGGGAAAGCAGATAACGCTCGCGGATTCGATATGGCGCTGGCTGCTCATGAGCTGGATCGGTTTTTTTGTAATTATGGGCGTGCTCAATCTCTACGTCGCGTTTAATTTTTCGACCGATGCCTGGGTCAATTTCAAATTGTTCGGCGGCACCGGACTGATGCTGGCGTTCGTCGTACTGCAGGCGCTATTTCTTGCTAAATACGTCGACAGCGGCGAAACGAAATGAGATCGTGCGCGGCCGGCGGCGCTAAGGTTCCCGCGCGCACTGTCGTGCGGATGCCGGCCGGAAAACTTTTATCCGTATGAATACGCTCGAGCGCATCGAACAAAAACTTGCCGTGCTGGCGCCCGATAGCGTCGAGTTGATCGACGACAGCGACAAGCACGCCGGACACGAGGGCGCGAAAGGCGGCGGCGGGCATTTTCAGCTGGTGATCGTTTCGCAGTCGTTCGACGGCAAGTCGACACAGGCGCGCCATCGCATGGTGCACGCGGCGCTCGGCGAGATGCTGGAGCGCGAAATTCACGCCTTGACCATCAAAGCGTATACTCCCGACGAAATTTAATCCATGAAACAAGGAATTGACATGAATGTAACGAGAACTTTTCGGATTCTTACATTGGCAATTGTAAGTTCGATCGCATTTTCCAGCGGTCTCGCGGGAGCTGCGGATGTTGTCGCCAAGGTGAACGGCGTGGCAATCCCGCAAAACAAGCTTGATCTGCTCGTAAAAGCTGCAGTCGCGCAGGGACAACCCGATTCGCCGGAGCTGCGCAACCGCATACGCGACGAGCTGATCACCCGCGAGCTCTTCGTGCAGGAAGCGTTGAAAAAAGGTCTCGACAAGTCGCCCGAGCTTGCGACGCAAGCTGAGCTCCAGCGGCAGGGTTTGCTGATCAATGCCTATTTGCAGGATTACTTCAAGGCGAATCCCATCACAGACGACATGATGAAAAAGGAATACGAAGCCGCTAAAGTGCAAACGGGCGGCAAGGAATACAAAGCGCGCCATATTCTGGTCAAAAACGAAGACGAAGCCAAACAGATCATCGCGCAATTGAAAAAGGGCGCGAGCTTCGAGAAGCTGGCCGCGGAGAAATCCGAAGACACGGGATCCAAAGGCAAGGGAGGCGACCTCGACTGGAGCCCGCCCAACCGCTACGTCAAGCCGTTTTCCGACGCACTGATGAAACTCAAGAAAGGTCAGATGACCGACACGCCGGTCCAAAGTCCGTTCGGCTGGCACGTGATCCGGCTCGACGACGAGCGGCCGTTCAAGGTGCCGGGCTTCGATGAAGTCAAGGCCACCATACACCAGCAGCTCCAAAATCAGGCGGTGCAAAAAGCAATCGCCGATCTGCGCGCCAAAGCCAAGATCGAATAAGCTCCCGCTTTTCCTTTCTCACTGACGCTGGAGCGGCATCAGCCGAGCCAGCGGCGGGCATTACGAAACAGTCGCAGCCACGGGCCGTCCTCTACCCCTGCCCAATTCGTCGGGTGCCATGAATTCTGAGCCGTGCGAAACACGCGCTCGGGATGCGGCATCAATACGGTGAAGCGCCCGTCGGATGTGGTGAGCCCGGTGATCCCGTCCGGCGAGCCGCTGGGATTGTACGGGTACGTTCCTGTCGCCCTGCCGCGGTTATCGACAAAACGCAACGCGACTAGCGATTGCGCGAGCGTACGCTGATCATCACTCGCAAACTCGGCATAGCCTTCGCCGTGCGCGACCGCGATCGGCAACCGGCTGCCCGCCATGCCGTCAAAGAACAGCGACGGTGACGGTACCACCTCGACCATCACGAAGCGTGCTTCGAACTGTTCGGATTTGTTGCGCACGAAATGCGGCCAGGCCTCGGTGCCTGGAATGATTTCATGCAGATTGCTCATCATCTGGCAGCCGTTGCATACGCCGAGCGCAAAGCTATCGGAGCGTCTGAAAAACGCCTCGAACTCGTCGCGCGCCTTGCAATTGAACAGTATCGACTTGGCCCAGCCCTCGCCCGCTCCCAGTACGTCGCCGTAGGAAAATCCGCCGCACGCGGCGAATCCCTTGAATCCGGACAGGCTGACACGCCCGGCAATGATGTCGCTCATGTGCACGTCGAAGGCGTCGAACCCGGCGCGCTCAAACGCCGCCGCCATTTCGACCTGACCGTTGACTCCCTGCTCACGCAGCACCGCGATGCGCGGCCGCGCCACGTTCACGAACGGCGCCGTGATATCGGCCGTTGCATCGAAGGTCAGTTGCGGCGCGATGCCGGGATCGTCCGCGTCGAGGATACGCGCGAATTCCTGCTCCGCGCATTGCGGATGGTCGCGCAGACGCTGCATCTGAAAAGTTGTTTCCGACCACACGCGGCGAAGCTCGATGCGCGTTTTTGAAAAAATCTCCCGCCCGCCTGCACGAATCGCCAACGTGTCATCGGCATTGAGACCTCCGAGCACGTTGAACTGGCGTTCAAGCCCGGCATCCGCGAATGCCCGCCTTATGTAAGGTGTATCGACGCGTCTGACCTGCAGCACGGCACCCAGCTCTTCATTGAACAGTGCCGCTAAATTTCGTGTGTGGTCGTGTTCCGACAGCATCGGATGGCTGTCGATTGTAATCCCGGTATGCCCCGCGAACATCATCTCGCATAATGTGACGAAGAGCCCGCCATCGGAGCGATCGTGGTACGCGAGTAATTT
>DASYSI010000069.1:0-6727 GCA_036003485.1 Burkholderiales bacterium
AGCAGCGGCCGGTCCGGATCCGCGTCTAGATCGAAAGAATTGAAACCCATGATCACGACTATCAGAACGATCGGCCTGGCGGCGACCGTGCTCGCCATACTCCCGGTCCTGGCGGTCGCGCAATCATATCCGGTGAAACCCATCCGCGTCGTGGTGCCGTTCGGCGCAGGCAGCAACACCGATATCCTTGCGCGCACGATGGCCGTGCGCGTGACAGAGAGCTGGGGCCAGCAGGTGATCGTGGACAATCGTCCGGGTGCGGGCGGAAACATAGGCGCCGACCTGGTCGCGAAAGCGCCGCCTGACGGCTACACGATCGTGCTCGGCGCCGCGAGCGTACTCGCGATCAATCAGAGCCTCTACTCGACGATGCCCTACGACAGCGCAACTGCATTCGCGCCGATCACCAATATGGTGAAGACGACCAACGTGTTGATCGTCAATCCGTCGCTGCCGGTGAAATCGGTCAAGGATCTGATCACCTACGGCAAAGCCAATCCGGGCAAGCTCACTTTTGCTTCAGCCGGCGCTGGCGGAACGATTCACCTGTCGGGCGAATTGTTCAAGTCGATGACGGGCGTGGAGATGGTGCACATCGCATATAAATCGAGTCCGCTCGCGCATATCGACATCATCAGCGGCCAGGTTCATTTGATGTTCGACGCCATGCCGACGGCGCTGCCGCAGGTTAAAGCCGGCAAGCTGCGCGCGCTCGCCGTCACCACCGCGAAGCGCTCGTCGCAGCTCCCCGATCTGCCGACCATCGCGGAAGCCGGCGTGCCGGGCTTCGAGGCCTCAGGCTGGTTTGGATTCGCCGCGCCCGCCGGCACGCCGCGGGCGGTTGTGCGCAAGCTCAACACCGAGCTCGTCCGCATACTCAATCTGCCCGAGGTCAAAGAGCGGCTCATCGGGCTCGGCGCCGAGCCGGTCGGCGACACGCCGGAGGAATTTGCCGCGTTCATCAGGGCTGAAGCGGCGAAGTGGGGCAAAGTGATCAAAGCGCTGAATCTCAAAATCGAATAAACAAGAGCCACGCGAGGAATAACATCGAACGCAAACAACTCGGGATCGCGGTCGTCGGGTCCGGCCGCATCGGCACGCTGCGCGCGCGGCTTGCCGCCGAACATCCCGCTGTCAGCTTTATCGCGGTCTCCGATCTCGATCAGGGCAACGCCACCAAGCTCGCGCAGCAGGTGGGCGCGCAGGTCTGCTCGACCGACAACCGCGAAATCATTGCGCGGCCCGAAGTCAGCGCGGTGATCGTTTCGACGAGCGAAGGCGAGCATCTCGAGCCGGTGCTGCACGCCATAGCGCTCGGCAAGCCGGTGCTGGTCGAGAAGCCGATCGCGCTTAATGTTGCCGATGCCGACCGCATCATCGCGGCAGCGGCCAAAGCCGGCGTCGAAGTTCGCGTCGGGTACAGCCGGCGTTATAAGGACCGTTACCTGCTCGCCAAAGAGCAAATCGTGCAGGGTCGGATTGGCAAAGTCATCGGCGCGGCGGCACGCGTATACAATTCGCGCTCGCAGGCGCTCGCGATGCTCAAGCGCAATCCCGGCGCAACACCCGTCGTCGATGCGTTGACCTATTACGTCGATCTCATGAACTGGCTGCTCGACGGCGCCGCGCCGGTCGAAGTGTTCGCGCGCGGGCAGAAAGGCGTGCTCAAAGAGGCCGGTCACGACGTCGACGACGTGAACTGGGCGATACTGACCTACGCCGACGGCACCGTGGTTAATTTGGGCGTGAGTTACGCGCTGCCCGCAAAATATCCATCGCTCGGCCACGCGGCACGCGTCGAAATCCTCGGCACCGATGGCGTCATCATTCTCGACGACGATCACACCGATCAGTTGATGTACAGTGAAAAAGGCGTGCCGCACGTTTACCTGCCTGATCACAACGTGAATATGGTATTTCTAGGAAGCGGCACGCCCGGCGATTGGGCGCTCGGCGATCTGTGGGGCCCGATCGCAAACGAGACGCGCGCATGGCTCGATCATCTCGCGACGGGAAAACGCTGCGTGCTTGCAACGCCGCAGGATGCGCGCGCGACGCTCGAAACGACACTTGCGATCGAGCTTGCCGCCGAAAGCGGCAAGCAAGTCAAGTTGCCGTTATCGAGTTGAACAAGCGACTTATTCGAACGGAAGTCCACCCAGGTCCCCGCCTGCGCGGGGACGACAAGCATGGCCATTGACTCACGCAAAGCTCGATCATCTCTAAACTCTCACAAAGGACAATCACAATGAAAGATCAGCTGCTCGAAAAAGGATTGAAGGCGCGCAAAGCAGTGCTGGGTGCGGCCTATGTCGACAGGCAGATTAAACAGGCCGACGACTTTTCGCTGCCGATGCAGGAGCTCGCGACGAAGGCGGCGTGGGGTTTGGTGTGGACGCGTCCTGGTCTGTCGCGCAAGGCACGCAGCATGATCAACATTGGAATGCTGGTGGCATTGGGCAAACCCGAGGAGCTGGAGGTGCATATTGTGGGGGCGTTGCAGAACGGCGTGACGAAGAAAGAAATCCAGGAGATTCTGATGCACACGTCGATGTATTGTGGTTTTCCCGCGGCGCTCAGCGGATTCCGTACCGCGCGCGCGTACTTTGCCAAACAGCGTAACCAAGCGCCGACTGCGAAGACATCGAAGAAAGTGAGGCGTAAGGCGTGAGGATTGGAGGGGGCGTGCTCCTAAGATCTGGCGGCGCGCGGTTGGCGATTGCGGTGTCGCTCTTAGCTCCGATTTGCGCTGCTCCGGTTGTCGCTCAAAATTATCCATCGAAGCCGATCCGTTTCATCGTACCGTTTCCGCCGGGCGGCGGAACGGATACGGTGGCGCGTGTCATTTCGCAGCGTCTTGCGGAAAGGCTGGGCCAGCAGGTCGTGATCGATAACCGCGGCGGCGCCAATGCGATCATCGGCACCGAAATGGGCGCGAAAGCGGCACCTGACGGCTACACGCTGACGTTCACGCTGCCAGCCGCGGTGGCCGTTAATCCGAGTTTATATCCCAAACTTCCGTATGCGCCACTGCGCGACTTTGCGCCGGTCACGCAATTGAACACGATTGCATTATTGCTGGTCGCGCATCCGGGCGTGCAAGCGAATTCGATTCGCGAGCTCATTGCGCTCGCCACGGCCAAGCCGGGCCAGTTGACTTTCGCGTCTTCCGGCAATGGCAGCGCGGCGCACCTCGCAATGGAGTTGTTCAAACTGATGGCCGGCGTCGACATGGTGCATATTCCGTACAAAGGCGGCGGGCCGGCGCTCAACGACATCGTCGGAGGCCAGGTGCAGCTGATGTCGGGCCCCATGATTTCGGCGTTGCCGTTCGTAAAAGCAGGAAGACTGAAAGCCCTCGCCGTAACGACCGACAAGCGTATTGCGGGATTGCCCGAAGTGCCGGCGATCGCCGAGACGGTGCGCGGCTATGAGAGCAGCATCTGGCACGGTGTATTGGCGCCGGCGGGAACCCCGCGCCCCATCGTCATGCGGCTGCACGATGAAATTGTGAAAATCCTGATGGTACCCGAGGTCAAAGAGCGCTTCGCGCGCGAAGGCGCGGAGACGGTCGGCAATACGCCCGAACAGTTCAGCGCTTTCATCAAGTCAGAAACCGCAAAGTACGCAAAGCTCATCAAGGCGGCCGGCATTCGCGCTGACTGATTTCAGAGCGCTCGATTCCGACTCGAGCGGCGCGCGTGGCCCAATGAGGTTCAGAATCCTTGTATGTCAGCATGCAATTTGTTATGTTGCTATGTGCTGCGAGGTGGCGCTCGGTTTTGACCACACACGAGTGTTGTTTCAGCAGCGGTTACAAATAGGAGTAAGCCAATGTCGATAGCAGATTTTCACGCAGGTGCATGGCGCGGACTCCTGATGCTGGTGGCAAGCGCGCTCGCGCCGGGTATGTTGTCCGCCGCCGCGGCCGATCTTCCACCTCTGCCCGGCGGACTCAGCGCACCATCCACACCGATCCGCGCGCCGTCATTCAATCTGCAGACGGCAGCTGGCGGCACACTGCGATCGGACGATTTGCGCGGCAAAGTCGTCATCGCCCGCTTCTGGGCGACGTGGTGAGACATCTGCGTCGGTGAGATGCCCTCCGTGCAGAGGGCACAAGAAGAGTATAAAAAGAGCGGCGTGACGGTGCTCGCGATCTCGATCGATGGTCAAGGCGCTCAAGCAGTGCGCCCATTTCTGGCCGAGCACAAATATACGTTGCCGGTGCCGCTCGATCCGGATATGCATGTGGCACGCGCGGCCGGTGTTCGCGTTGCGCCATGGACTGTCGTGATAGATCGCAGCGGAACAGTCGTCGCCGGAGGCTACGGGCCGATCGATCTCCAGAGTGCGGCGTTCCGCAATTACATCAAAGCACTGGCGGCAAGACCGGCGGGGGGATAGCGCAATCCGACACCCGCGCATCAAAATTCTCAGCGCAACTCATCCAACCCATGAAAGGGAGGTGTCGTATGAAATCGCAGCGATGGAAACTTTTACTGACGGGCATTTTATTCGGGTGTGCCGCTTTTCTGGGCGGCGGCACGGCATCGGCGCTCGAGGTCGGCGACAAAGCTCCGGATTTCGCGCTGCTGTCGACCAACGGCAAGGAAATCAAGCGCGCCGATTTCGCGGGAAAGCAGCCGATCGTGCTGTTTTTCTACATCGCCGCATT
Organism: Burkholderiales bacterium; assembly: GCA_036003485.1. Lineage (GTDB taxonomy): Bacteria > Pseudomonadota > Gammaproteobacteria > Burkholderiales > SG8-41 > PALSA-1004. The sequence goes on from DASYSI010000069.1 coordinate 4,679, forward strand.
TACCAATACGTGAACGCAGGAAGCGCTGGCCTTCCAACTTGATCTTCCCAAGTTCGAGGCCGCAAATGCCCAGGTCCTGGGCATCAGTGTTGACTTCAACGGTGCCAACCAGGCGTGGGGTGAGAAGCTTGGTCTCAAGTATCCGCTGCTGGCCGATGTTGGGAGAGGCATGACGCGCGCCTACGGTGTGCTCAACGACGATCCCGCGATGGCACAGGATGCGAAGCGAATTGCCGGCTACCTGCGAGCGAAACGCTCATGGTTCGTAGTCGACAAAGAGGGTGTCATCCGCTATGCCAGGGTCACGGATCCGCGCGGCCTCGTTCCTAACGACGAAATCCTCGAAGTGCTGGCGAAATTAAAATAGCGTTTGCTCAGTCTGCGACGAATTCCTCTAAGCTCGCCGCGGTATTTTCCGATGATCAGCATCCGCCGCAGGTGGTATTGGATGTTAAGCGCCGTCGCGCTCACCGCGGGCTGCGCGAGCGTCCACGATCAGCAGGCGGACACGGTGCAGCGTCTATACGTTTTCAACTGCGGCGAGTCCAAGGTCGACGACGTATCGCGCTGGTCGCCTGGGATCAACGTCGGAAAACCCGGTGAATTCAGCGCCAATTGCTATCTGATCAGGCACGCGCAAGGGCTGATGCTGTGGGATTCCGGCATCAACGATTCAGTCGCATCGATGCCGGCTGGGTATCAAAGAGGGCCTGCAACGCCGAGATACTGGTTGCGCAAGCCGATGCAGGAGCAGCTTGCCGCAATCGGCGTCACGCCGAATCAGGTCACCCATGTCGCGTTTTCGCACACGCACGGCGATCACGTCGGCAACGCCAACCTTTTTACCGCCGCGACGCTCTATATCCAGCAGGCGGAGTTCGACGCTGCATTTGGTCCGGAAGCGAAAACGAAATTCAATTTCGAAACGGAAAACTACGACAAGCTTCGCACGAACCGCATCGTCAAGCTCAATGGCGACTACGATGTGTTCGGGGACGGCTCGGTGGTGATCATCGCCACGCCGGGGCACACACCCGGTCATCAGTCGCTGCTGGTAAGGCTGCCGAAAGCGGGAGCCATCATGCTCTCGGGCGACATGGTGCATACACGCGACAACTGGACGAACCGGCGCGTGCCGTCATTCAACTTCAACCGCGAGCAGAGCCTGCAATCGATGGAGAAAGCCGCCGCGGTCATCGAGAAGAACAGAGCGCAGCTCTGGATCAATCACGACAAGGCGCAGAGCGACGCCATACCCAAGGCGCCGGCGTACATTGAATAAGCGCTAATCCGGATTTCGGGGTTGCGCGCTCGCCGTTTTGTCGGTCATCGTCGGTGCAGGGCCGGCGGCCGCGGTGGAGGTGGGCGAGCCGGCGCCCGAGTTCACGATGCCGAGCACCACGGGTGGCGATATCTCCCTGAGCGACTTTCGGGGTAAGAAGTGGGTCCTGCTTGAGTTCTACGGCGCCGACTTCGCGCCGACGTGAGCGGCAAATCTGTTGGCCAGGAAGGCCGACTATAAGCGCTTCGAAGCCCTGGGCATCCAGAACCTCGCCGCCAGCGCAAACCTGACGTTCTCGCAGCAGACCTTTGCCGAATCGCTAAAGCTGCCGTTTCCCGTGCTCAGCGATTTTCCCGAGAGGAAGGTCATGCGCAGCTATGGCGTTCTCAATGAAAAAACGATGACAGCGAACCGATCATTTTTTCTGATTGATCCGCAGGGAATCCTGCGCAAGAAATGGATCATCGAGAACGGACCGACGACAGTTGTTTACAGCGAGACGCTGCCGCGGGATATTCGGGAAATCGTCGGTAAGCGCTGACCATGGAGCGGAGCCGACCAGCAGCGATGAGGAGCGCGTGGGGGTTCCAGCGCTCCGGCCTGGGAAGTCTGATCGCGATGGGACTCCTCGTCACCGCCGTCTGCGGTTCCGCGAACGCCGACGAGCAGGCGGTGACGGCGCTCCTCAAGCCTCTGGACCTCGTTGGCTATCGCGCCGGCACAAAGCCTCCTGACTTTGGCGGCCTCACCTCCGATGCCCGGCAGCT
>DASYSI010000070.1:0-7569 GCA_036003485.1 Burkholderiales bacterium
AATCCCCTACAAAGGCGCCGGTCCCGCGCTGACGGCGCTGCTTGCAGGCGAAGTTCAGCTGATGATCGCGACCTTGGGTTCGAGCTTGGCGCACGTTCATGCCGGCAAGCTCCGGGCCCTCGCAGTTGCCGGAGCGCGGCGTTCTTCGCTGCTGCCCGAATTGCCGACCGTGGCCGAATCGGGCGTCGCAGGTTACGAAGCGGATAACTGGTATGGAGTCCTTGCGCCTCGCGGCACGCCGCCAGGCATCATCCAGTTGCTCAACAAGGAAATTGTGAATGCGATCGGGCGCGAAGACGTTCGCGAGCAATTTGTAGCCCTTGGATTCGAACCCGCTTCCTCCACACCCGCGCAATTCGCGAACTATGTCAAATCCGAAATAGCCAAATGGGGCCGAGTGATCAAGGATTCAGGCATCAGTCAGAATTAAAAGCTGGAAGCGGTCTCAAAATTGGGCTAGCGTTTGCTTTTCCCTCATCCTCGGTCCTTCTCCCTCCGGGAGAGGGAAGGGTGAGGGAGAATTTTGGGATGCCTTCTAGAAAGTTTGTCGCCCCCGCGCGGAGAGCCAGGTTTTTGATTCTCGATTCCCGTCCACACACGGTATTTAGTGCTATCTTGCGCGTATGGGACTAGTCAATGGAAAGCTGATTCTTAGGAATCCGCGTTTGCCCGATCTTGCTCCTGTTGATGTCGACGCACTTGCCGATTCAGGGGCGCTGCACCTATGTATACCCGAGCACGTTCGAATTCAACTCAAACTGGACGCGATCGACAGTAAGGAAGTGACCTTGGCTGATGGGTCCAAGAAGCTGGTTCCTTATGTGGGCCCGGTCGAGCTGCGCTTCAAAAATCGCGTAGGGTTTGCTGGTGCACTCGTTATGGGTGATCAAGTTCTGCTTGGCGCGATCCCGATGGAAGACATGGATCTAATTATTATTCCCAAAACCCGCACGTTGGAAATAAATCCTGACAGTCCAAATATCGCATCGTCGACTGCCAAGTAGATGCATTAGAGGCAAGTCAGAGGCGACGATCGTCTGGCCGCTATCAGCAGTCAGCCATCAATAGACCCGGATTAGCTTTGGCGCAAAACTGTAAGGCGCCGGTTTCAGATCTCAATTCGCATCCGCAAATTCTAATACCCCTTGCAAATCGACAAACCCGTTAGACCGAAGCCCTCCTCCGCCCGTTGGGGCAGCGATTACCTCGCCGAGGTGATGCGCGCACTGGGAATCGAATACATTGCGCTCACGCCGGGTGCGAGTTTCCGCGGTTTGCACGACAGTCTGGTCAATCATCTCGGCAACGCCAGACCTGGCATGCTGCTCGCGCTGCACGAAGAAAGCGCAGTCGCGATCGCGCATGGTTACGCAAAAATCAGCGGCAAGCCGCTCGGCGTACTACTGCACAGCAATGTCGGCCTCATGCACGCATCGATGGCGATATTCAATGCGTGGTGCGAGCGTGTACCGATGCTGATTTACGGCGGCAATGGGCCGATGGATGCCAATACGCGCCGTCCGTGGGTGGATTGGACGCACACGAGCGCCGATCAGGCCGCGCTGGTGCGACACTTTATCAAATGGGACAACCAGCCTGCGTCGCTGCCCGCGGCCGCGGAAGCCATGCTGCGCGCGGCGCTGATCGCGCAGACCCCACCCTGCGCACCGACCTATGTGGTCTTCGATGCGGCACTGCAGGAAGCGAAGCTCGATGCGCGCGTTCCAATGCCGGATGTGACGCGGTTCAAGCCGCCGCATCCGGCATATCCGGCGCCCGAGGTCGTGCGCGCGGCTGCCAGCGTGCTTCTGAAGGCAAAGCGGCCTCTGGTGCTCGCGGGACGAGTCGGCCGCGGCATGGCCGCATGGAAGAACCGCATCGCACTGGCGGAGTTGCTCGGCGCACGTGTGCTGACGAGCCTCAGGACCTCAGCAGCATTTCCGAGCGATCATCCGCTGCACGCCGGGCCGCCGATCAAATTCATCAACGATTTCGCGATCAAGACGATCGCAGACTCCGATGTCATTTTAAGCTTGGACTGGATCGATCTGGCGGGAATCCTGAAGCAGGTTTGGAAATCCGGACCGGTTCCAGCCAAAATTATTCAGGTGTCGGTCGATGTCCAGGTGCATAACGGATGGAGCATGGATCACCTGGGGCTGCCGCCGGCAGACTTGAATGTACTCGCTGAACCTGACATCGCCACGGTCGCGCTCCTGGCTGAGCTCGAAAGAACACGCCGCAAACGTCCGGCGGCGCGCGCCGCGGCGCAGATCCACCCCAAAGCGCGTCTCACGCCGACGCGGTCGCCAGCCGGCGGCATCGGCGTGCGCGCGCTCGCGGGCGCGGTCAATGCCATCGCCGCGCGTCAGGACACGTGTTTAATCCGCGTCAATCTGGGATGGCCGGCGGACATGACGAAGTACGACCATCCGCTGGATTATCTGGGCGGCGACGGCGGCGGAGGCATCGGCGCGGGGCCGGGACTGGCGGTGGGTGCCGCGCTCGCGCTGCGCGGTTCGCGGCGTCTGCCGCTGGCGGTGCTCGGAGACGGGGATTTCATCATGGGCGTGAGCGCACTATGGACTGCGACGCATTACCGGATACCGCTCTTGATAGTGGTCGCGAACAACCGTTCATTCTTCAATGACGAAATGCATCAGGAGCGCATGGCCCGGCAGCGCGGCCGGCCGGTCGAAAATAAATGGATCGGTCAACGCATCGACGACCCTCCGCTCGACATCCGCGGCTTCGCGCGCGCCCAGGGTGCGATCGCTCTGGGGCCCGTCGAGATTGCGGCCGATATGGAGCAGGTGTTTCAGGATGCGGCTGATAAAACCCGTGCCGGAAACGTCGTCGTCGTTGAAGTGCGGGTCAATGCCGAATACGACGACGCGATCGCAAGGACGATGGTGCGCGGCTCGCAATAAATTTGCGAACCTTGCGGTCACAATTCAACGCGACGGTTAGCAGGCTAAAGATCCGCGCTCGCCTGCGCGCTGCGCAGCGCGCGCCCGTGCCAGTAGCGCGCCATCAGGCGCGAATCGGTCACGATCGCTCCGACGGTCTTGCCCACGACCATCACGACGCCGAGCAGCGGCAGCGCCAGCATCAGGCCGAGAATACCGGCCACCGCGCCGCCTATAAAAATCATCAGCACGGCGATCAACGGGTGCATGTGCAGACTTTTCCCGATCGTGAGCGGCATGTAAACAAAATCATCAAGCAGGCGCACAAAGATGAACAGCGCAACAACCCACGCCGCCATCGCGGGTTGGTTCGGAAAATCAGTCGCCGCCACCAGCACCACTACCACGCCGCCGAGAATTGATCCGACGAAGGGCACCCAGGCCAGTACCGCGGCGAGCAATCCCAGACCCATTGGTGCGGTCATACCGAGGAGCCACAAACCGATTCCAAGCGTCAGCGTATCGAGAATCGTCAGCTTCATGAGCCCTAGAAAATAGGCGCGCGCGGCCTGATCGACTTCACTCATCAGGTACAACGTTTTCTCGAAAAAAGCATTGGGCACTGCGCGCGCAAGAAAGCTTTGAAAGTATTGGCCATCCTTGAGGATAAAAAACGAAAGGAATGGGGCGAGCAGCAGCGAGGGAGTCCACCCCGCAAGGCCGATCAGAATCGGCGCGACATGCTGTTCGGCTAAACCGCCGGTGAATTCATTCAGACGCTGTCCTACCGTTGCAGCCAGGTGTGCGCGCTGCAGCATCCCATAGCGGTCCTCGAGCTCCGTCAGCGAGCGTCCCAACAGGCTCATGCCGCCTTGCACGTAGTTTTCTACCGCCATCTGCCAGTCCATCAGATGCAGAGTGATCCACGGCAGCATCAGGTATCCGCACGCCACCAGCAGAGCCAGAAACGCCAGCGTCACCACGGAGGCTGCGGCAGCGCGGCTCATGCCGGCCAGCACCAAGCGCTGCACCGTCGGATACAGAATGTAGTAGAGGATCAATGCCAGCAGGAAAGGCACCACCAGAAAAAGTATTTTCTGAAACGCCAGCAGCAACAGGCAGGTAACGGCAATGATCGACACCCAGACAACGGGGCCGGAGTCCCGCTCCGTCTCAATCATAGATGTTGACCGCCGGTAGCCACGTTGTGCGATTCACGCAGGCGCCTGCCGATGTGGCGTGCCAGTTGCAGCGAGATCTTCGACGCGATCAAGCCGTGGGTTTCCAGCAAGCCCATGAAATCGGCGCGGAAAAAAACCGCAAGCGTGGTAGTCGTAGCCGCTCGCGCCTGTGCGCTGCGCACCGAGTTATCGAGCAGCGCCAGATCGCCGAAGAAAGTTCCGGGTCCAAGCTCGATGGTTTGACCGTCGCCGGCTTTGCCCTGCGGCAGGATCCATACACAGCCGTCGATGATGATATAGATTGCCTGCCCCTCATCACCCTTGTCGAAAATCACTTCATCCTTCAGGAACTGGCGCTCGTGCAGCAAGCCATCGACGATTTTCAACTCGCGGGGCGTCAGATTGACGAACAGCGACAGTGCGCGCAGGCGTTCCGTGCGTGGTGTCTCTTTTTTGCTCGGAAATAGACCAAACACTATGGAATTCTCCCCTTTCAGTTCAAATTGACCATATTAATTGAGGCTAGCCCGTTACGCCGATATTCCACGGCACGAACTCGTGGTCGCCGAGCCCCAGGATCTCGCTCTTGGTCTTTTCGCCGGACACCGTGCGCAGCAGGTGCTCGAAGATCAGTCTGCCCGTCTGCTGCAGCGTCGCAGTGCCATCGAGTATTCCGCCGCAGTTGATGTCCATGTCGTCCTCGAGCCGTTTGTACATCGGCGTGTTGGTGGCAAGCTTGATCGACGGTACCGGCTTGGCGCCAAACATCGAGCCGCGTCCGGTCGTGAACATGATGATGTTCGCGCCGCCGGCGATCTGACCCGTCGCCGAGCACGGATCGAATCCGGGCGTGTCCATGAACACGAGTCCTTTCTGCGTCACGGGTTCAGCGTAGCGGTAGACCTCCATCAGCGGCCCGGTGCCGCCCTTCATCGACGAGCCCAGCGATTTCTCGAAAATATTGGCGAGCCCGCCGGTCTGGTTGCCCGGGCTTACGTTGCCGTTGATCTGCGTATCGCGTCCGACGGTGTACTCGTCCTTCCACCAGCGAATGCGCGCGACGAGTTTTTCACCCACTTCGCGGCTGCGTGCACGGCACGTCAGCGTGTGCTCGACGCCGTAGATTTCCGGCGTCTCCGATAATATCGCCGTGCCGCCGTGACGCACCAGCAAATCCATCGCGGCTCCCAGCGCGGGGTTGGCGGTGATCGACGAAAAGCCGTCCGAGCCGCCGCATTGCAATCCCACCGTGATATGGCTCGCGGGAACACGGGTCCGCGTTACGCGGTTGGCTTCGGCCAGCATCTCCTTCACCGCGGCTACGCCCGCCGCAATCGTCTTGGTGGTACCGCCCTCGTCCTGCATGATGAAGCTGCGCAGGCGCGAACCCGTTTTCAGACCCTGCTCCTTGAATAACTTGCTGACCTGATTGCGCTCGCAGCCGAGCCCGACCACCAGCGCGCCGGCGAGATTGGCATGCAGCGCATAGCCCGCTAGCGTGCGGCGCAGAAGATCCATCGGTTCGCCCGTCATCTCCATGCCGCAGCCGGTGCCGTGCGAAAAGGCCACCACGCCATCGACATTCGGAAATTCGGCGAGGCGTTCCGGCGTGAACCATTCGGCGATCTTATGCACGACCGTGGCCGAACAATTGACGGTAGACAGCACGCCAATGTAATTGCGGGTGGCGATCTGACCGTTCGCACGCACGATGCCCATGAAGCTTGCGCGCTCACGCTCGGGCAGCAGTTGCACCGGAACATAGTCGCGCGCGTATGCGTAGTCGCGGTCGAATTCCCGGAACTCCATGTTGTGCGTATGCACGAAGCTTCCCGCCGCGATGTCGGCGGCGGCGAATCCGATCGTCACGTTGTATTTGATAATGGGTTCGCCTTTCCTGATGGCATGCGCGGCTATCTTGTGGCCGGACGGCACTTGGCTGCGGCAGGTGAGGCCATCTCCGAGCCTGGCGCCGATCTCCACGTTCGAGCGCGCAATGATCACGTTGTCGGCCTGGTGCAAACGAATCGTCGGGCCGGCAGCCGGTCTTTCCAAAACTTCAATCATGCTGATCCTTTGCTGTCGATGATGTCGTTTTTGCCTGCACCGCAGATGCAGAAGTTTGCCACAATCGATTGCGGACCGCGTGGTAGGATTAAATTTCCTGTCATTTTTCTGCTGAGACATCGGATTGATAGCGACCCTGCATCAGCGTTTACCGCGCAGTTTTTCCCATATTACGCTTGCGCTGTGCGCAGCGTGGGTTTGCACCGGCAACGACGTTCGGGCGCAGAGCTTTCCGTCGAAATCGATCAGGTTCCTCGTCGGAGCCCCACCGGGCGGCGGTGCCGACTTCGTGGCACGCGCGCTCAGTCCGAAGTTGAGCGAGAGCCTGGGCCAGCCGTTGGTGGTGGAGAATCGTCCGGGAGCCAACGGCGTGGTCGCATCGGAACTGCTGGCGCGCGCGGCGCCGGATGGTTACACCATCAAGGTGAATACCACCGGCGACACGATCAACCCATCGCTGATGAAACTTAACTTCGATTTTCCCAGGGATTTCGCTTTCATTACGCTCGTGGCGGAATCGCAGAACCTGCTGGTCGCGCATCCGTCGTTTCCTGCGACCGGGGTCAAAGCGCTGATTGCGTTCTCGAAGAAGCATCCCGGGGCGATTACGTACGGTTCGCAGGGAATCGGCTCTTCGGGGCACCTATCCGGTGAACTGTTTCAGTTCATGACCGGAGTCAAATGGGTGCACATCCCGTATAAAGGCGGCGCGCTCGCGCTGATCGATCTGGTCGGCGGTCAAATTTCGCTGAGTTTCGGCAATATTCCTACCGTCATCGAACACGTGCGCGGCGGAAAGCTGCGCGCGCTCGCGACAACAGGCGCGAAACGTACGTCAGCGGCATCCGACGTGCCGACGGTGGCGGAAAGCGGAGTCCCGGGGTTCGAGGTCAGCAACTGGTTCGGCGTGTCTGCTCCGGCCCGGACTCCGGCTGAAATCGTCGCGCGGCTCCACGCCGAGATCGTGCGTGCGCTCAAATCCCCGGACGTGCGCGCCGGGTTGATCCATGCCGGCGCGGATCCATCCGACATCACCACCGAGCAATACACCGCATTCATTCAGAATGAGTTCACGAAGTGGAGCAAGGTGATCAAGGCCGCCGGAATCAAAGGCGAATAGTCAGCCAGTTCCGCGCCCGGACGGGAACGGATGATTGTTGCTGCGCTGAATGATGGGTATGGCTGCGCTCCACCCATCCTAGAATCAACGAGCCGGCGGAGGATAAAGCGGCGCGTAATCGGCGGGCGGGTTCACAGAAGGTAACGCTCCTCCCACCGGAACCTTGTGACCTTTTGCGTACATGCATTGCATGTACGCCCCATCGTAGCCGCGCTGCTCTTCATACGCAGAAGATCTTCCTCCCGACTCAACGCTGGCAAATTGCCGGCACCCGTAGTCGTCGGCGCGAAAC
>DASYSI010000071.1:0-3129 GCA_036003485.1 Burkholderiales bacterium
TGACGATGCGCATGACTTCTCGGCACGCGGCGAGCGTACAGGTCGAAGCGAAACGGTTTGTGCGTTTAGCGCGAGTCAGCGCTCATTTAACGCATGCTTAAGGGTCGAAAACATGAATTACTGGTTGATGAAGTCAGAACCCGGCGATTTCAGCATCGACGATCTGAAGCGCGCCGCGAAAAAAACCACGCCTTGGTTTGGCGTACGCAACTACCAGGCGCGCAATTTTATGCGCGATCAGATGCAGCTCGGCGATCAGGCGTTCTTTTATCATTCGAGTTGCGAAGTGCCCGGCATCGCAGGCATCGTCGAAATCTCGAAGCTTGCCTATCCCGATGCCACGCAGTTCGACTACAAGAGCAAGTATTTCGACGCCAAGTCAAAACGCGACAACCCGCGCTGGGTCAACGTCGATGTCAGGCTGGTCAAAAAAACCCGGCTTGTGCCGCTTGCGGAGCTGCGCGAGTATCCCGCGCTCGCGCGCATGCAGCTACTGCAGCGCGGTAACCGGCTTTCGATCACGCCGGTCGAGCCCGCCGAATGGAAGTTTATCCTCGGTATTCTTTGAGCGGCGCCGACGCGCAATATTCCTTAGCGGAGGACGCATACCCATGGCTCGTGCGCAGACCATCGATACACACGTCCACTATTTCCCCGAATCGTATCTCAAGCTGATTGCCGCACACGGCAAACGTGTCGGAACCTCGGTCGTCACCGATAGTTCAGGCGATACCTTTATCCAGGTCGGGCTGCACCTGCGCACCGGCCCCATCGTCAGCCGTTTCATCGATCTCGACGAGCGCATCAGGGATATGGACCGCCAGGGCGTCACGATGCACGCGCTGTCTCTGACCCAGCCGATGGTTTACTGGGCCGACGACGACCTCGGCGTGAAACTGTGCGTGGCTTTCAACGACGCCATCAGCGCCGCGCACCGCGCACACCCCGGGCGGCTGATCGGATTCGCGTGTCTGCCGCTGCAGAACCCGACGCTGGCGCTCGAAGAGCTCGAGCGCGCGCGCAAACTTCCCGGAGTCAAAGCGATCTACATGGCGACCGCAGTGCGCGACCGCGAACTGTCGGACCCCAGCTTCTTCCCGGTCTACGAGCGCATTGCCGATCTCGGACTGCCAATTTTTCTGCATCCGATGATGATCAACACCGAGCGGCTCAAGCAGTTCTATCTGATCAACCTGTGCGGCAATCCGTTCGACACGGCGATCGCCGCGGCGCACCTGATTTTCGGCGGCGTGCTCGACGCATTTCCGAAGCTCGAAGTAAGTCTGCCTCACGCGGGGGGTGCGCTGCCGATTCTGCGCGGACGCTTCGATCGCGGCTTCGAAGTGCGTGGCGAATGCAAGACGATTGCGCGTGCACCGAGCGAATATCTTAAGCGCTTTACGTACGACACCATCAGCTATGACGAAAACATTATGCTCGATCTGATCAAGCTGGTCGGCATCGACCGCATCATGATGGGCAGCGATTACTGCTTCGATATCGGCTACGATGAGCCAGTCAAGTTCATCACCGGCATGAAGTCGCTCAACGACAAAGAGCGCGAACAGATTCTATGGAGCAACGCGGCGCGCTATCTCAAGCTCACATAGCGCTTTTTATTTCAGCGCGGCGAGCACGTCTTCCGCGCTCACTACATAACAGATCGTCGGCAGGATCTTGTTCAGCGTGAACTCGTGATTCTCGATCGTATTGCTGGCGCACGCTTCGCGTACCAGGAAAACGCGGTAACCCATGTCGCTCGCGTGGCGTGCCGTCGCCTCGACCACGTAGTTGGTCCACAGCCCCATCAGTATAATCGTGCTCGAGTCCGCATTCTGCAGCGCCTGCCCGAGGTTGGTCGTCAGGAACGGATCGACACAGGTTTTGTTCAGCACGAGCTCGTTCTTGCGCGGTTTGACCCTGGGGTCGATCGCCGCACCTCGGGTGCCTATGATGAGCTGGCGCTTTTGGCGCAGGCCGTCCCATAGCGGGTTGTCCTTCGGCAGATCGAGAAAATCCGCTCTGACCGACGCGGTGATATGGATGATCGCGCATTTTTTGCGCCGCGCCGCGCGCAGCACGCGCGCCATATGCTCGACTACCCGGTTCACGCGGAGTCCAGGCGTGATATCGACCAGATCTTTCTGCACGTCGAGCAGCAGCACCGCAGTGCGGCGGGGATCGAGCTTGAGTTTCATGCGGGCTCCTGAGTTGCTCAAGTGCAGATGGCTTCGGCGCACACCCGTGGGCCTGAAGGCAAGAAGATCATCATTTTCTTATACGCGAGGCACAGCGCGATCAATTGACCTGCATCCCTTTCAAGCCGGCGGCGTTGATGACTTTGCTCCAGGTTGCCATTTCCTCGCGCAGCCGGCTTGAAAACTCTGCGGGCGTCGAAGCGTTTACTTCGACTGCGATCTCGGTCAGACGCGCTTTGACGTGAGGAATATTCAATGCGCGCACGAGCGAGCCGTGCAGCCTGGCAATGACCGGCTGCGGCGTATGCCGCGGCGCGAGCACGCCATACCAGCCGGACGTGTTGAACTGAAATCCGCTTTCGCTGACGGTAGGCAAATCCGGCACCAAGGGCGAACGCTTGTCGCCGCCCACTGCGAGCGCGCGCAGCTTCTCGGATTTAATGTGCGGCAGCGCCGGTGACAGGCCATTGAACATCATATTCACTTCGCCCGCTATCAGCGCCGTCATCCCCGGTCCCGCGCCCTTGTACGGCACGTGCACGATCTGCACGCCGGCCGCGAGCTTGAACAGCTCACCCGCCATGTGTATTCCGGTACCCGTTCCGCCAGAAGCGAAATTGAGCTTGCCGGGCTGCGCTTTTGCAAGCGCGACGAGCTCTTTGACGGATTTCGCGGGCACGCTCGGATGCACCAACAGCACGTACGGTGCGGAAGCCGCGAGTGAGATCGGGGCGAAATCTTTCATCACATCGTAGGGTGTCGCAGTGTTTATCTGCGGCACGATCACGAGCGGTCCGGAAAAACCCAGCAGCAGCGTATAGCCATCGGGTGCCGCCTTGGCGACCATCTCCGCGCCGATCATGCCGGCGGCGCCGGCGCGGTTGTCGACGACAATCTGCTCGCCCAGGACTTCGGACCAGCCTTGCGCCAC
>DASYSI010000072.1:0-10014 GCA_036003485.1 Burkholderiales bacterium
TCGACGCCGGCATGATAGGCACGATCGTCGTGCGATGAACCTCTACCGCTTGCTGAGACAGCGCGCCGCGGAGCGCAAACCGCTGCGGGTGGCGCTCATCGGCGCCGGCAAGTTCGGCTCGATGTTTCTGTCGCAGGTGCGGCGCACGCCGGGGCTGCACGTCACCGCGGTATGCGACCTCGCGCCCGAGCGCGCGCGCGCGAGTTTAAAACGCGTCGCGTGGCCGGCCGAGCAATACGCCGCGGCCTCGCTCGCAGCCGCGCAAAAGTCGGGCGCGACTTTCGTCACCGACGATACGGCCGCGGTGATCGCCTCGGACGCGATCGAAATCGCGATCGACGCGACCGGCAATCCCGCCGCCGGGATCCGCCACGCGCTCGCGTGTTGCGAGCACGGCAAGCATATCGTAATGGTCAACGTCGAAGCGGACGCGCTCGCAGGTCCGCTGCTCGCACGGCGCGCGGCGCGCGCTGGCATCGTCTATTCGCTCGCTTACGGCGACCAGCCGGCGTTGATCTGCGAGATGGTCGACTGGGCACGCGCGGCGGGCTTCGAAGTTGTTGCCGCCGGCAAGGGCACTAAATACCTGCCTGCGTATCATGCGTCGACGCCCGCCACGGTGTGGGGCCATTACGGATTCACGCCCGAGACGGTCGCCAGCGGCGATTTCAACGCGCAGATGTTCAATTCGTTCCTCGACGGCACCAAGTCCGCGCTCGAGATGGCGGCGGTCGCCAACGCGACCGGTCTGACGCCCGCGCCCGACGGACTCGGGTTTCCGCCGTGCGGAGTCGACGATTTGCCGCGCGTGCTGCGGCCGCGCAGCGCGGGCGGCGAGCTGCACCATGCCGGCCAGGTCGAGGTGATCTCGAGCCTCGAGCGCGACGGCCGCGCGGTATCCCGCGACTTGCGCTGGGGCGTCTATGTCACGTTCGCTGCTGACAGCGATTATGTGAGGCGCTGCTTTCAGGAGTACGGCCTGGTGACCGATTCGAGCGGCAACTACGCGGCGATGTACAAACCCTTTCACTTGATCGGTCTCGAGCTCGGCATCAGCGTCGCTTCGGTCGGTCTACGGTGCGAGGCGACGGGGGCTGCGACCGGTTTCCGCGGCGACGTCGTCGCGACCGCCAAGCGCGATCTCAAAGCCGGCGAGACGCTCGACGGCGAAGGCGGCTACACCGTGTATGGCAAACTGATGCCGGCCGCGGACTCGCTCGTGTGCGGCGGCCTGCCGCTTGGCCTCGCCCACGGCGTGAAGCTCACTCGCGCCGTGATCAAGAACCATACAGTGACGTGGAACGACGTTGTGGCGATCGACAACGACGCGGCGCGTTTTCGCCGTGAGATGGAATTGACCTTTGCCGCGGAACTCGGGCTCGCTGCACCCGCGCGCGAGCCGGGGTTAATGCACGTGTGAAACGACGCGATTTCATCGGCCTCTGCGCCGCCGGCACCGCAGTCGGCTTCGAGCACGCGCTTGCCGCCGGAAGTCTTACGCCGCGCTTTTATTCGCGCGTGCTGCTCGTCGATGAATCAGGCCAGCCATTGCGCAGCGCGAGCGTTACCGCCGGCCGCAATTACATCTTTCACTATCCGTATACGGCCACGCCGTGCTTCCTGCTCAATCTCGGCAAGCCGACACCACAAGCGGTGACGCTCAAGACGGAAAACGGCGTGAGCTATGAATGGCCGGGCGGCGTCGGGCCCCAGCGTGCGATCGTCGCGTATTCGGCGATCTGCGCACACCGCATGTCGTATCCGACGCGCCAGATCAGTTTCATCAGTTACCGGGAACAGGCAGGGCCGTCGCGACTGACGCGCAGCAACGTGATTCACTGCTGCTCCGAGCACAGCGAATACGATCCGACGAGCGGCGCGCGCGTGGTCGGCGGCCCTGCGCCACAGCCGCTCGCAGCGATCCTGCTCGAGCACGATCCGAAAACTGACGGCCTTTACGCTGTCGGCACGCTCGGCGGCGAGGTATACGACGCTTTCTTCGCCAAGTTCGAATTCAAGCTGACGCTGGAATACGGCGCAGGACGCGCACACCAAGTACTCAGCGGCAAAACGCTCGTGAGCGAGCTCACCCACTATTGCAAACAGCAGGTTCAATGTTGACATCGTCCCCGCAACCAAGGACTATCACCGCAGGGGAGGAAAGCTCATGGTTAAGACGCCAGTCTTTGCGGGATACGTGCTGTTGCTCGCCGCGTGCGCGACCACCGAACCGGAAGGACCGAGCGTCAGCGCGACGGTGCGGCCCGCCAGCGGCTCGCAGGTCAGCGGCACCGTCAAATTCACCCAGGTTTTGAGCCGCGTTCGCGTCGATGCGCAGCTCGCCGCGCTAACCCCGGGCGCGCATGGCTTTCACATTCATGAAAATGGCGATTGCAGCGCGCCCGACGCCATGAGTGCCGGCGGCCATTTCAATCCCTATGGCAAAAAGCACGGCGGCCCCGACGCAGCCGTCCACCATTCAGGTGATTTCGGCAACCTGACCGCGGACGAGAGCGGCAAAGCCATGCAAACGCTCTGGCTCGAGGGGATTTCGGTAAGCACGGGCAAGGACGGTATCATCGGGCGTGCAATCGTCGTTCACGCCGATCCTGACGACCTCAAAACAGATCCGACCGGCAATTCAGGCAGCCGCATCGGTTGCGGTGTCATCCGCTAGGTCGTGACTCGGCAATATAGGCCGGAAACGCTCCGCCTAAAGACGCGCGGCGGAGGCCGGCCGCAACCCGCGCCTGTCAGCGCACTACGAGCACCGGTATGCTCGAATGTGTGAGCACTTTGGCCGTTTCACTGCCAAGCAGAATGCTCGACAATCCTTTACGGCCGTGCGACGCCATCATGATCAGATCGCATTTCGCTTTTTTGGCTTGTTTGATGATGGCGTCATACGGCACGTTGCTGATAACCGATACGCATTTGCATTCGACTCCCGCAGCCGTCGCATCGGTTTTCACTCCGTCAAGCAACGTTTTTGAGCGCTTGATGCTTTCTGCTTCGAAGCGTTTCCTGGGTGTCATGAATGCAGGCACTTCGAAGCCCTCGTCCATAAGAGTCCGGTATTCAGACGTGATGTTGACGGCCGTAACTTTTGCCCCAATTGATTTTGCGAATTGCAAACCCTGTTTTATCGCTTTGTACGATAGTTTCGAGCCGTCAGTCGGCAGCAGAATGCGCTTATACATATGAGCTCCTGAGAAGTAATTGGACCAGGATCAGATTAGCACTCCGCGCAAGCGTCATTTTGATCCAGATCAAGAATTACGACGTTCACCGTAGTCAGGCCCTTCGTCCGCAGATCAGGGCAGCCAACTGCAGCGCACTCCGCGCAATGCACACCACCCGCGAATCCGCCGGTGAACGCCGCTGCCAGGATGATCCCGAGCAATTCGTTGACTTAGTCACGCGACGTGCCTTCCTGCCATCGGCAATCGGGGCAGAACTCGAGGCCCGGACATTTGCCTTGACGACGGGCAAGGCATGCGCGCTCTCCGTCCTCATGGCCAAGAGCCTTCGCAAGCGACGCGTAATCGTTAACGGGAATGACCGGGGTGGCCCAGCCGGGAGCTGCGTCGAAATACTTCATGATCATTCTCCATCCGCAATGTCGATGTGGGAATTATTACGAGCCGGCAGCATTTGTGGATTGATATGGATCAATGTGCGTTGCAGCAGCTCATGCCCACTTGAACGGGTTGCACGCGTGTTTCATGAGGCTAGACACCCTTAACGTTTGATCTGAATCAAAATCACCGCATCATCGCTTTGGCATGCTGGCCATAGCCAAGCAGACTTCGGAAAAACACCATGAATACCGTTAAACGGGCGTCTTTGCCGCCCGCAGCCGAAAGCGCGATCAACCGCATCAAAGCCGAGCATCGCGCGCTCGCGTGCATACTCGGCGCGATCCAAGTGCTGGTCGCCCGTTATCGCGAGCCTGATACGGCTCCCGATTTCGAGCTGCTCGACTTGATGCTGCGCTATATCGAAAACGTGCCGGATCGCCTGCACCATCCCAAGGAAGATCAGGTGCTATTTCCTCCGATCGCCCTGCGCGCAGGAGACGGCAAGGCGCTGGTACACGAACTCGAACGCGACCACGCGCGCGGCGCGCCAATGCTGACCGATTTGCGCAACGCGTTTCGCGTCTTCCGTGAGGGTGGCGTCAATGCGCTTAATCAGCTCTCGACTGCTGCCGACGAGTTTACGGAATTCTATTCGTATCATATGCGCAAGGAGGAGCAGCAATTGCTGCCAATGGCAGCCGCAACGCTATCGCAGGAGGAATGGCAACGCGTCGATAGCGCATTCAGCAACAATACCGACCCGTTATTTGATGCGAAACTTACCGACGAATACCATCGCCTTTACGAACATATCACCGAATTAACGCCACGCTATCTCAAGTCTCTGCTTGAGAGTGCGAGCATAAAATCAAATGCACGCGATCGGATACCGACGCGGAGGACAAAAACACGAAACCGTCTGCTCAAACTTTGCTGCTACCCGACGGCCCGGCTCAAAACTCCGCGAGCATGACCTCTTCCTTTCCAAGCATGCATTAACTGCCCGGCCGTCAGGTGATTCCCCGTCGCGGGTTATGAAGTCCACGCGGCCGCGAACAGACTCAGATTACCTTTGAATACCGGCGCCGCTCACGGTCCTGACGCAGATAACGGTCGAAGACCACGCAGATATTGCGCACCAGCAGCCGGCCCTTCGGCGTCACTCGGATCTCTGACACATCAAGCTCAACCAGGCCGAGCTCTTCGAACTCACGCAGCTCGTCGAGCTCGCTTTTGAAATAGTCGTCGAAATCGATCAGATAAGATATCGCAAGAGGCTGCTTCGACAGCGCGAAGTGGCACATCAGCGCGCCGATTACCGTGCGCCGCAGCAGATCGTCCGCCGACAACTCGAGACCGCGCATCACGGGCAGCCTGCTGCAATCGAGACTGGCGTAGTATTCCTCGAGCGTGCGGTAATTCTGGCTGTAAGTCGGGCCGACGTTTCCGATCGCGCTCACGCCGAGTGCAAGGAGATCGCAATCGGCATGCGTCGAGTAACCCTGGAAGTTTCGATGCAGCCGCCCCTGGCGTTGCGCCACCGCCAGCGAGTCCTCGCTTTTGGCAAAATGGTCCATCCCGATGTAATGATAGCCTGCCGCGCTCAACCGGCGAATCGCCAGCGCCAGCAGCTTGAGCCGCACGTCAGAAGCGGGCAAATCGCACTCGCGGATGCGGCGCTGCGGCTTGAACAATGTTGGAATATGAGCGTAGTTATATACCGCGATGCGGTCGGGTCCGGCGGCGATTACGCGCTCGAGCGTGCGCTCGAAACTTACCAGCGTCTGTTTCGGCAGTCCGTAAATGAGGTCGATATTGATCGAGCGGAATCCGTTGTCGCGCGCCGCGGCAATGACCTCGAGCGTTTGCGCTTCGCTCTGAATCCGGTGTACCGCGCGCTGCACTTCCGAATCGAAATCCTGGACTCCAAGACTGATGCGGTTGAACCCGCACTCGCGCAGTCCCGCGACATACGCCGCATCGGCCATGCGCGGGTCGAGCTCGATTGAATATTCGCCATCGTTATCGAAATTGAAGTGGTCGCGCAACTGTGCACACAAATCGGCGAGCTGATCGAGCGCGAAGAAATTGGGAGTGCCGCCGCCCCAGTGCATTTGTGCGACATCAGCACGATCGCCAAGCGCGCTCGCCTGCAGCGCGATTTCCTGTGTCAGGTATTTGAGATAGCTGATGCCCTTGCTGCGGTCGCGGGTGATGATCTTGTTGCACCCGCAGTAAAAACACAGCGTGCTGCAGAATGGCAGATGCAAGTAAAGCGCGAGCGGACGCACAATGCCGCCCACATTGCGGCGCGCGAGCCATGACTCGTAAGCATCGGCGCCGAACGACTCGACGAAGCGATCGGCGGTCGGATACGATGTATAGCGTGGACCGTGCTGGTCGAAACGCCGGATCAAATCGAGATCGATCTCGACCGCCGGAATGGCCGCTGCCCTGGATGTCAAAGTATCCAACATAAGTTGCACCAGTATCAGCGGTTACCAAGTTCGGCTGTTTGATCCAGATCAAAAGCCATATAGAATCGATAGATCGCGAGTTTCCCTCCTCCAGACGTTTGTACATACATCAGCCTCCAGTCAGCCTTGATCGCCGCTGCCGCGGCCGCGCGCTGATCATTTTTGGACCGCTACTGGCGGGCGGTACCGTCATTGTGCTGCTCGCGATGGCTGCAGGCTTGTACGGTTGGCGCCCCGATGAAATGAGATTGATAGCCGAGGTTCTTGGCGGTGTTGTCATGCTGCTCGCGGTCGCGCTGTTCTATCGTCAAGCAAGACAGCGCAGGTTCTCCGATCAATCTCTCCACAACATCGAAGCAAGGGTCAGCGGTATCGTCGAGTCCGCAATGGATGCCATCGTAACGGTGGATGAGCACCAAACTGTCGTGCTGTTTAACGCCGCCGCCGAAAAAGTTTTTCGCCGGCCGCGCGCTGCGGTGCTGGGGCAGAAGCTGGATATTCTGATACCGGAGCGGCTGCGCCACGCCCATCACAAGCACATCGATCGGTTCGGCGCGACCGGCGTGACCTCGCGGCGCATGGGCGTTGCCACCGTGCTGGTGGGACTTCGCGCCAATAACGAGGAATTTCCGATCGAGGCATCGATCTCGCAACACATCGAAAACGGCAGGAAGCTATTCACCGTGATACTGCGCGACGTTACCGAGCGCTCACGAGCCGAGGAAATGCTCTCGCGTAACGAAGCGCGCCTGCGCGGCATTCTGGATTCGGCAATGGATGCCATCATCACGGTCGACGAAAGCGAGGACATCGTGCTGTTCAACAAGGCTGCGGAGGAAGTATTCGGTCGCCCCCGCAGCGAAGCGCTCGGCGCGCCGCTTTCGCAGTTCATTCCGGAGCGGTTTCGCGGCACACATTCCGCTCACATCGAGCGCTTCGGGGAGGCGAGCGTCGTATCGCGCCGGATGGGCGCGCAACGCATCGTCACCGGACTGCGTCACAATGGCGAGGAGTTTCCGATCGATGCCTCGATATCCTATATTAACGAGCGCGGCGGGAAGTTTTATACGGTCATTCTGCGCGATGTGACCGAGCGCGTTCGTGCCGATGAGGCGCTGCGCAAATCCAAGGAAGAACTGCGCGAGCTCGCGTCAGTAGGGAGTTCCATCCGGGAACAGGAAAAAAGCCGCATTGCGCGCGAACTGCACGACGAACTGGCGCAGGCGCTGACTGCGCTTAAAATGGATCTGAACTGGGTCAAAGACACCCTTCCTCTGCACGAGCATCAAATCGTGTCTAAACTGGAGGCCATGCAGATCATGGTCGACGGCACAGTGAAAGCGACTCGTCGCATTGCGGCCGACTTACGGCCTCTCATGCTCGATGATTTGGGATTAATCCCGGCTGCGGAGTGGCTGGTCAAAAACTTCACGCAGCGCACCGGCATCCCGTGTGATTTTTCCGCCGATCCCCCTGAACTGGAACTCCAGGACCCGCACGCAACCGCTATTTTCCGCATACTTCAGGAATCGCTTGCCAATATCGCCAAGCACGCGCGGGCCTCAGCGGTCGATGTGACCGTAGATATGGGCGATGGAGAAATCACGCTTAGAGTACGCGACAATGGCTGCGGTTTTGATCCTGGCCATTCGCGCAAACCCAATTCATTCGGTCTGGTAGGGCTGCGCGAGCGCGCTTACCTGCTCGATGGCGAGGTCGCAGTAGATTCCGCGCCCGGCAAAGGCACCGTAATTGAAGTCCATATCCCGTTAAGCCGCACGACAGCGCCATGATCCGCATCGTAATAGCCGACGATCACACCATCGTCCGCGAAGGACTCAAGCAACTGCTCTCGGCAGCTGCGGACTTGCGCGTAATCGGCGAGGCCCAGAATGGTCATGATGTGCTGAAACAGGTGCGTGAGAACGATTTCGAAGTGCTGTTGCTCGACATGTCGATGCCGGGCAAGAGCGGCATCGAATTGATCAAGCAGGTGCGCGCTGAAAAACCAAAGCTGCGCATACTCGTGCTCAGTATGCACGAGGAAGAACAATACGCCGTGCGCGCGCTCAAGGCGGGCGCTGCCGGATATATGACCAAGGAAAGCGCCGGGGCACAGCTGCTGGCGGCAATCCGCAAAGTCGCCGGCGGCGGAGCCTTCATCAGCCCCGCGGTCGCCGAACAGTTTGCGCTGGGCGCGATGCCCCAGACCGAAGGTCCGCCTCATACCGCCTTGTCGGATCGCGAATTCCAGGTTTTTCAGATGTTGGTTCAGGGAGTCAGCGTTTCGGCTATTGCCGACCGCCTCAATCTCTCGGTAAAAACCGTGAGCACACACAAGGCCAATATCATGCAGAAGATGAACATGACCAATCAATCTGAGCTCATTCGTTATGCCCTGAATCACCGCTTGCTGGACAACCCCGAAGCCTCAACGTAAGGCGAATCTAGGGAATCTCTGAACAAGCGGGCCTAGCAGATGGGGCCCTTCTTTTCCCACCCCTTGTATAACTCCCACTTCCGACCCTAGGACGATTCCTAGGCCGTATCCGGCACTGTCCCATCCCGCAGTTCAGACAGCGCTGAGCTTCCAAATCAGTCGCGGCCGATGGGCGCGCGCTGCCGGCTCGCCGATACTGCGAGTCATGGAAACCGCACGTAACGATCGCACCGATGTATTTCTTGTCGAGGATTCGGCGCCTATTCGCGCGAGACTCGCCACGATGCTGTGCGAAATGCAGGGCGTGTCTATAGTCGGCGAAGCCGAAACGCCGGCGTCGGCAATTGAGGGCATCTTGCGCAACCACCCTCACTCGGTCGTACTCGACATTCATCTGCTCGGCGGCAGCGGCCTTGAAGTGCTGCGCAAGGTCCGCTCGGTCGATCCCGGAATCGTTTTTATCATGCTTACCAACGATCCAGATCCGCAATATCGCCGCATCTGCATGGAAGCCGGGGCGAGTTATTTTCTCGACAAGACCACTGAATTCAAGAAAGTGAAAGAACTCATTGCCGGACTCGGCCGCGGCGCAATAGCGCCGCAAAGTCATCGATAATAATCAGGGAGAATGTCATGGGAACTACCGCAGTATTTCACGCCTTTGCCCCCGCCGTCGGCGCTACGGTAACACCGATCCACGCGTCGACTCCTGTTGCTGCTTCGCACTGTCAGACGGCGTGCAAGACCTGCGGGTTGCGCGAGCTGTGCCTTCCGGCCGGCCTCGCCCCGAAGGAAATCGAGCAACTCGACAAGATCGTCAATCACAGGCGACGGCTCAAGCGCGGCGAGTACCTGCATCGCGCCGGCAGCGCGTTGCAGGCGCTTTATGCGATACGTGCGGGTTCCCTCAAAAGCTGCATATTGCACGATGACGGGCGCGAGCAAATCGCTGGATTTCACATGACAGGCGAACTGCTCAGCATGGATGCGATCGGATCCGGCAGGCAAATGTCGGATGCGATCGCGCTCGAAGATAGTGAAATATGCGAGATCCCATTTTCAGAATTCGAACGCCTAAGCCGCGCTTTGCCGGTATTGCAGCAGCACTTTCACCGTATCATGAGCCGGGAAATCGCACGCGACTACGGCGTGATGCTGCTGCTGGGCAGCATGCGCGCCGAGGAACGGCTGGCCGCGTTCCTGCTCAACCTGTCGCAGCGTTTCGCGGCGCGCGGTTATTCCGCCACCCGCTTCAATCTGCGCATGACACGCGAGGAAATCGGCAGCTATCTCGGACTTAAACTCGAAACGATCAGCCGCGCGTTTTCCCATTTCCAGAGCGAGGGATTGATCGCAGTCCAGAACAAGAGCGTCGAGATCAAGGACCTCGAGCGTCTGCGCGGCATGATCAGCAAGTGCGCCGAGCATTGACCGCGCATGAATGGGTGGACCGGATCGTGTGTGGATTGGTCGACCGTCTGGCGCTGGCAAACCTGATGAAACTCAAGCCGGGTCA
>DASYSI010000073.1:0-2879 GCA_036003485.1 Burkholderiales bacterium
ATACGTTGACACGTGAACACCTACGGCTTGACAGGCAGTAACCCACATTCGAAGACGCGATGAAACCCTTGCTCCGCCTATCTGAGCGCAGGCCTGTGACAAAAGTCCTCATAGGTTTCGCTCTTATTCTGGTGGCCGCAGCCGTAGTTTTCGACTGGAACTGGTTGCGCCGGCCACTCGAACAATACCTGATGGAAAAATCCGGCCGCGAAGTCAAAATCGGCGATTTACACGTCGCACTCGGGCTTGCACTCGAACCGACGGTTCGCCTGCGCGACGTCTACATCGAGAATGCGCCGTGGGCAGCGAAGCAGCCGATGGCCGTTGCCGGTGAGGCAATCTTCACTTTCTCACTCAGAAGCCTATGGGAGCAGCGGCCCGTGATTTTGCGGCTGGTGCTGCGCGATGCCGACGTCGACATGGAAAGGCAGGCGGACGGTCTGAGGAACTGGCGCCTGACTCATCCGGATGATCGCGGGCCTCCCAAAGTCAAAGTGCTGACGCTCGAGGCGCATCGCAGCAGAATCCGTTTCCTCAATGGTGCGATCAATTTCGACGTCGTGGCTGCCGGCAGTCCCGCGCCATCGGCAGCGACCGTGCCGCAGAGCACCGAAGTATTGTCGAACAAGATCGACTTCAGGGGTAATTATCGCGGCGCAGACTTTGCGGGCACAGCGCTGGCCGGCGCGGTGTTGAGTTTTCGCGAGTCGGGAAAATCCTTTCCGTTGCGCGGGCATGTCACGTCCGGAAATACGCGCTTCGATATCGAAGGTGTTGTCGCCGATTTCATCGATCTCTCCGCAGTGGATGCGCATGTCCGCATCGCCGGCCCGACGCTGGCGAAACTGCATCCGTTCGTGTCGTTCCAGCCCCCCGCTTCGCGTCCTTTTGAATTCGAAGCGGATGTCAATGAGGCGCAGAAGGAATATACGTTCAAGCGCTTGCGCGGCAGGATAGGCGCCACCGACATTGCGGGAGACGCGAGTTACAACCGAAACACCGAACGTCCGTTGCTGAAAGCGGCGTTGCACAGCGAAACGGCTGACGCCTCGGATCTCGCCGCGCTTAGCGGTGTCAACTATCGAGCGTATGCAAATGCGGTTCACCCACCGCAAGTTCCATCAGCGCCCGCAGCCGGGTTCGGTTCGCAGCCAGCGGACCGTGCCGGTTCAGGGTCCGATGCCCCGGAGCGGATTTTCCAGCGTCGCGAGATCCCCGTGACGCGCACTATGGACGCGAGCGTAACGATGGATGTGAGGAGACTGCATGCGTCCGATATGCCGATGGTCGAAAGTCTAACGTTCAACGCAGAGCTTACCGATGGGGTGATAGAGCTCACACGCGCCGATCTCGGGATCGCGGGCGGACACGTCGTCGGGTCATTCACTCTGGATCGCAGGCGCGAACCGCCATCGGCCCGCGCAACCATCAATGCGCGCGACGTTCGCATCGAACAACTGTTTCCCTCGGTTCGCGCCACCGCAGATAGCGCCGGAGCTCTCAGCGCACACGTCGAACTGGCAGGGCAGGGCAATTCGATCGCGTCGCTGATGGGCAGCGCGACCGGCTCGTTCGCGGCGCTTGTGGACAGCGGGCGCATTTCCAACAAGCTCGACGCAAAACTTGGCCTGAATGCGGGGAAAATCGTCGGGCTCTTTTTCCGTGGTGACCGCGACATCGCTTTGAACTGCGGAGCAATTGCCTTTGACATTCGCAACGGATCGGGAAAATCCCGGGCCATCGTGCTCGATACCGAACAGACGCACATTACAGGCGTCGGCACGGTTAACCTCAAAGATCGGCAATTCGAACTGCTGTTGACGCCCGAGCCCAAGCAGCCGGGACTTTTTACGCTTCATTCATCGATCAGGATCGATGGCTCTTTCAAACGTCTCCACTACTCGCTCGCCAGACGCGCCGCTCTCGATCAAGGCGGGCGCGCCGCTGCGCCGGCCGCGCATCGTTCGCTCTTCCTGCCGCTGATCGGAAGCGGGCGGCTCAAGGAAGGTCAGTGCGCCCGGATTCTCGGCACCACAGCCGCAGCCGCGAAATCCGTGCCGAATGAGAAGCTCGAACGAAATTCACGCTGAAGTCACTGCGGAGTACGTGCATCGGCAAAAAATTCGCGCATCATGAAATCCTCAAGCCCCGCGTTGTCGCGCAGGCGGGCAGACATCGTAATGCTGCGGCCCAGCCGCTGCGATTCCCACAGGAAGTCCTCCTGCTCGTACTCGCGAATGATCGCGATCATCCTGCGCACCACTGCAATGCGGATATCGTTGTTGCTGCCTCTGCGGACTTCAATCAGCTGCTTCGTGTTGCGGCGGATTTCCCTGTTCCAGCCATAGAAGATGAACTCGGCGCTTTCGTAGCCCATGCGCTCGATCTGAAACACGCCGCCGCCTTGCGTGGGATCGTAGCCGAAGGTCTGCTTACGTTGCGAGCCGAGGTTGGCGCTCGCAATGCGGTTGGCGCGCGCATTGTCGTCTTCAACCAACGGCGCGCTCGATGCGCTGCTTGCCATCGCGGGCGGCGCCGATTCCGCGCGCGCCCGGCGCCGCGCCTCGATGTACGATTCCAAATCGCCATCCGCAGGACGCCGCACCGGTGCCTGGGTGCTCGCAGACGGATCGGCCGGTGGCGGCGCGAGGTTGGGCGCGGGGCGATTGAGCGCGAGCACAGGCGGCGCGGGCCGCGGGCGCGCCGCTGCCACCGGCGGTCGCGCCTCGGGACCCGGCAACGCTCGAGTGTTGGGAGCGGGTGGGTGCGGCGGAGCCGCGGGAAGGCTCGGCGGAGGAGCGATGCGCACAACGAGCGATCCGCTGGCTTCGCCGAGTTCCTTCTCGTCGAGCGAAGGCAGACGCAGCTTCGGCAGCCAT